>JAIRKW010000012.1 GCA_031259875.1 Campylobacteraceae bacterium | reverse complement strand
AGCGGTAATTCTACTTTAGCCATATCTGCTCCTCACTAAACAGTAGTTATATAAAGTGTTTTTGAGTGACTATTTTATGATAAATTTACTTATTTGTATTTTAAATATATGTTTATTTTCTTGTTTACTGTAGATTTAATTACTCAAAATCCCTCTTCTGTTATCAGATAAAGATACTCTACCTCTTCATCATCAAGCAAAATCGTCTGTTTTGTAGAAAAAAGTTTTTTGACTTTGGATATTTTCAAGCCTTTGCGATGAATACATTCTGTGTGAACAGGCAAAAAAGCTCTGGCAAGTTAAGAAGAGAGTTTAATTGAGTCAATTGCAGACACAAAATGTATTGTGAAATATGCTTATCTAAAAGTCTGTTTCCTTGTTTTTAAACTCTCTTCCCTTCTTTTTTTCGCATTCTCCCATCGGCGTTTTTCGTCATCGCTTTGTGGGATAAAAGGCTCAATCGGCGTTGGTTTACCATCATCATCTATGGCAACCATAGTGAAAAAAGAGCTGTTTGTATGCGTAACAGTGTGTTTTTGTATATCTTCAGATATAACTTTTATGCCTATTTCTATGGATGTTCTGCCTGTATAATTTACACTTGCCAAAAATGTTACAAGCGTGCCGATAGATATTGGATTTTTAAACAGCACTCTATCAACAGAGAGAGTTACTACATTTTTCCCGCTGTATCTCGCAGCTAAAGCGTAGGCTACATGATCTAATGTTTTTAATATCTCGCCGCCGTGTACATTTCCTCTAAAATTTGCCATATTTGGCGTCATTAATAGTGACATTGTTAGTTTATTTTTCGAAAACTCTTGCAAATAAAATCCTTTGTTTTAGTATATGATTATTTTTATCTGATGCAAATAATTATCCATGTATTGTATCAAAATATATCAAAGTAAGATATTGCATTTCTTAATGACAGCAAAAATACTTCATTTTTTGTAATAAAAATATCCTCGCTTTACTTGGCATTAATATCATAAATTCTAAAATGCTAATTTAATAAATTACTAAGCTCTAATAGTGAAAAGTTGATACCATTGTGAAAAATTATCTGAAGTGTAGCGCCGCTATAATTTTTCTGTTTTTTCAATACTGCGGCACTGCTTGCAAGGTACTGTTTTTTTATGTTTTTTTCTCTAATGCTATGACGCCGTTTGTTGCTGTTTGTATCACTTGATCGCCTGTTTTAAATAAATCGCTGTTGATTTTAAATATATCTTTTTTGGATTTATTCGGATAGTCTATTTGACTTAAAAGATGGCGTATAGTATTAAGGCGAGCCTTTTTTTTGTTGTCTGAATAGACAATCGCCCATGGACATTCTTTTGTGTGAGACGCTAAAAACATAGAGTATTCGGCTAAAGTATACTGGTCCCACAACTCTTGAGCTTTTTCGTCAATAGGTGAGAGTTTGAAGTGTTTTAGAGGGTCTTTTCTGCGCTCCTCAAATCGTTTTTTCTGCTCCTCTTTTGTAACGGAGAAGTAGAATTTAAAGATTTTTACACCCGACCTTGCAATAAGCGATTCAAATTTAGGTGCCTCTATCAAAAACTCTTGATACTCCTCTTTGGTGCAAAAACCCATAACAGGTTCTACTCCTGCACGGTTGTACCATGAGCGGTCAAAAAATACTATCTCTCCAGCTGAGGGTAAGTGTTCTACATAGCGTTGAAAATACCATTGTGTACGCTCTTTGTCAGACGGTTTTTCAAGAGCCACAACGCGTGCACCTCTTGGGTTGATGTGTCCCGTCATCGTTTTTATTGTGCCGCCTTTACCTGCCGCGTCACGTCCTTCAAAGATTATGAGTATCCTAAGTCCGCTTTCTTTGACATACTTTTGGAGTTTTAAAAGCTCTATTTGCAGTTCCCGCAACTTTTTTTCATAATCAAGCTTGTTTTTTTTGACCCATATCTGCACCAAATCCTCTTTGCCGTTTAGTTTATCTTTGTTTTCCATAACGGCTGTTTCTTCGGATTTTTTACCCATCTTGGCTTCCTTAATTTTTTCGCTTATCATAACTTATAAAGACTTAATGTCTAGTTTATCAACATTGGGTAGAATTGTCAAATTAATTTTCAGGGTTTTAAATGTTTAAAAAAATCATTACGGTTCTTTTTATATCGTATATCTCACTTTTTGCGCAAGAGATGAAGATACTCCCTCCAGAGAAAGCTTTTAATGTAAATTTTGAGGAGAAAAACGGATATATTGTCATCAAAATAGATATGGCTGAAGGTATTTATCTGCTTGCAGATAAGCTTTTGGCAGAAGTTGTATCGCCTAAAAAATTAAATCTCACGCCGACTCTTTCATCACAAAAACCTGAAGTTTTTAAAGAACAAAATGTCTATTTTGATTTTTATGAAACAGCCATATCAAAAGAGTATATGCACTCTAACGGCATAAGAGGTAAAGCTGTTTTGAAGGTAAATTATCAAGGCTGTGCGGGAGCCGGCATTATATGTTATCCGCCTATGAGCGCTGTGTATCAGACTAATATTTTGAGCTCTTCTGAGCATGGCGGTATTGCTGATATGCTGCGTGACAGCAGTTTTATAGTCTCGCTTGTGAGCTTTTTTGGGTTTGGATTGCTGCTCTCTTTGACGCCTTGTACGTTTCCTATGGTGCCGATACTCTCGTCTATTATCGCCAAACAGTCAAAACATAGCATGACATTGAAAAAAGGGTTTTGGCTTTCGTTTGTGTATGTTTTTTTCATGTCGTTGGCATATATGGCGGCGGGAGTTTTAGCAGGAATTTTTGGCTCAAACTTGCAAATTTACTTGCAAAATGTTTGGGTTATAGTGGCATTTAGCGCGATATTTGTACTATTATCGCTCTCGATGTTTGGACTTTATAGATTTCAGCTGCCGCCGTATTGGCAGACAAAATTATCAAAATTGAGCGGCAAGGGGCATGGTGTATTGGGGGTAGCCTTGATGGGTTTTGCTTCATCTTTAATAATAGGTCCTTGCGTAGCTGCACCTTTGGCAGGAGCCTTGATATATATAGGTCAAAGTGCGGACGCACTGCTTGGCGGGGCGGCTTTGTTTGTAATGAGTATGGGTATGGGTGTGCCGCTGTTGGTAGTTGGGGCTAGTGCAGGTAAATTTTTGCCAAAACCTGGATTTTGGATGGATGTTGTAGGGCAGATATTTGGGTTCATTATGCTTTGTGTTGCGGTGTATCTGCTCTCGCGGGTGATACCTGCGAATGTCACTTTGATGTTATGGGCGCTTTTGGCGCTTGCTTTTAGCGTATATCTTTTTATTGTGGGCTCAAAATTTAAAATCAAAAATATGTTAAAAGCCATTGCTGTTTTGATTCTTATCTACGGTACAGTTCTCTTAGCAGGAGCTATTTTAGGCGGAAGTTCATTTAATGCATTTGCAAACTTTAAAACCGAATATGCTCCAAAACTGCCTATCGATTTTATAAAAGTAACTAATATAAAAGAGCTTGATTTGGCAGTAAAAAATAGCGCCAAGCCCGTTATAGTTGAAGTTACGGCGGCTTGGTGCGCTATTTGTACAGAATTTGAAGAGAAAACTTTGAGCAAAAAAAGCGTGCAGGATGCGCTGGATGGATTTACATTTTTAAGAGTTGACGTAACAAAAAACAGTGATGACGATATAGAATTTATGAGATATTTTTCACTTTTTGGACCTCCTGCGATTATCTTTTTTAAAAATGGTGCAGAGTTTGACCGTATAATAGGCTTTAAAAATGAGGCGGAGTTTTTGGAGTATTTAAGCAGGCTTGAAAAATGAGCGAAGTTTTAGTTGTTTTGGATATAAAAAAGATAGCAAATCAAACAGCATTTGAAGAGTATATTCAAAAAGAGGGGTTTGAATGTGTAGAGCCGTTTGCCTACACCGGCGTAAGTACGACGCCTGTTTTTAACACTATAGCTTATATATTTGAAGTTTTTTCAAAAGCTTTTGAGATAGCAGGCGTGGAAAAGTGCAAACTCGTCTGTCAAGTAGGCTCTTACCCGCCTGCGGCTTATCTTTATGAAAAAGATAAGTTTTTCACAGCATTGAAATAAGTGTGTAATTTTAGATGATATTAATATCTACATTTTCGCCGTTTAAGATTTTATTCATATTCCGCATTGAGCAAAATTCGCCGCACATACTGCATGTATCTTCACGCTCAGGTTTAGACTCCTCTCTGTAACGTTTTGCTTTTTGTGGGTCTATTGCAAGGCTGAACATGCATTCCCAATCCACTCTTTGGCGCGCTTGGCTCATTTGGTTATCCCATTGCGCAGCATTTGGAATACCTTTGGCAATATCGGCAGCATGAGCGGCTATTTTCGAAGCCACGATACCCTCTTTCATATCGTCAATATTTGGCAGTCTCAAATGCTCGGCAGGCGTTACATAACATAAAAATGCTGCTCCGTGCCATGCTGCTATTGCTCCGCCGATGGCTGAAGTTATATGGTCGTATCCAGGAGCGATATCTGTCACCAAAGGTCCCAAAACATAAAATGGTGCGCCATGACAGAGAGACTTTTGTATCTTCATATTCGCCTCTATTTGATTTAGCGGCATATGACCCGGGCCTTCCACTATCACTTGTACATCTTTAGCCCACGCTCTTTTTGTAAGTTCGCCGAGCGTTATGAGCTCTTCTATTTGGCTTGCGTCGCTTGCGTCGTTGATAGAACCCGGGCGGCAGGCGTCTCCGAGACTTAATGTTACATCATATTCGCGGCAAATCTCCAACAGTTCGTCAAAATACTCAAAAAATGGATTTTCATTACCTGTCATCTCCATCCAAGCAAATATCAAAGAACCGCCGCGCGAGACGATATTTGTTATCCTGTTTTTATTATTTTTAAATCTTTGAGCTGTTTGGCGGTTTAATCCAGCGTGAATAGTAAGAAAATCTATACCGTCCTGTGCGTGCATTTTGGCTACATCAAGCCACTCTTTTGCACTGATATCTTTAAGTTGTTTTTTGTAAAATACCAGTGCGTCATATATCGGTACAGAACCTAAAACTGCGCTTGAAGTATTTGTTAAAGCTTTACGAAAAGCTCTTGTATCGCCCGAAGTGCTCAAATCCATAATCGCATCTGCGCCAAGCTCTACGGCCAAGCATGCTTTTTTAAGCTCTTCATTTTGGCTGCTGCTGTCTTTTGATATGCCGAGATTGACATTTATCTTTGTTTTAAGCTTTTCGCCGATTGCTTTTGGTCGCAGACTTTTGTGGTTTTTGTTTGCGGGTATTACAGCGCTTCCGCACGCTGTCATATCCATTAAAAGCTTAACGTCTATACCCTCATATTGGGCAGCCTCTCTCATCTGTTTGGTTATGAAGCCGTTTTTGGCAGCCTCTTGTTGTGTATGATAAAGCATTTTTGTCCTTTCAATAATAAGACAGGAAAAACGCATTTTTAGGAATTGTAAAATAGAAGATAAATCCCTACGACAGCATTACCTGTACAGGTTCTAAGGGTATAATCTCAGCCGAAAAAAATCAGCACCCCAATTAGTGGGAAGATTATATTTATTTTTTCATAAAGCGAAGATAAAACCATTTTTTGTTATGATTTTGGCTTATTTAATATAGGTAAAATTAATGCGATATAAAACAAAACAGATAAATGTCGGTGGTGTACTTGTCGGAGGAGATGCACCTATTAGCGTGCAGTCCATGACATTTTCAAAAACACATGATGTAAAATCTACCGTAGAACAGATAAAAAGACTTGAGAGGGCAGGATGCGATATCGTGCGTGCAGCTGTACCGGATTATGAAGATGCACATGCTTTAAAAAAGATAAAATCACAAATTTCACTTCCGCTTGTGGCAGATATACATTTTAACTACCGTTTGGCTTTAATAGCAGCTGAAGTTGTTGACTGTATTAGGATAAATCCCGGAAATATCGGTGAAAAATCACGCGTTAAAGAGGTTGTCAAGGCCTGTAAAGAACGCAGCATTCCTATGCGTATCGGTGTAAACAGCGGAAGTTTGGAAAAAGAGTTTGAGCAAAAATACGGTGCAACGCCAAAAGGTATGGTGGAGTCTGCTCTTTATAATATAAAATATTTGGAAGATTTGGGTTTTACTGATATAAAAATATCTTTAAAAGCAAGCGATACTATGCGCACAGTGGAAGCTTATAGAATGCTTCGTCCATTGGTGGAATATCCGTTTCATTTAGGTGTCACTGAAGCCGGCACGCTGTTTCATTCGACTATAAAATCATCTATAGCATTAGGTTCTCTTTTGCTTGACGGTATCGGCGATACAATGAGAGTGTCTATTACGGGTGAACTTGAAGAGGAGATAAGAGTAGCCAGGGCTATATTAAAAGACAGCGGCAGAAGTAAAGATGGCGTAAATATCATCTCTTGCCCTACATGCGGGCGCATAGAGGCAAATCTTGTAACAGCTGTAAAAGAGATAGAAGAGAAGACGGCGCATATCAAAGCGCCTTTAAATATCTCCGTGATGGGTTGTGCGGTAAATGCAATAGGTGAAGCAAAAGAGGCTGATGTGGCGATAGCTTATGGGAAAGGAAGCGGGCTTATCATAAAAAAGGGTGAAATCGTTGCAAAACTTGAGGAGCAAAATTTGATAGAGAGATTTTTAGAAGAAGTAGAGATAGAAGCTTCGAAGGAGAAATTTAATGGTTAATCTGCACAATATTAATATAGAGCGTTCGATTCTAAGTTCTATTATATTTAACCCGACACTTTTCGAAGAGGTATCTGCAAGGCTGAAACCAACGGATTTTTATCTGCCTGCTCATAAAAATATATTTGCAGCTATGATAACCTGCGAAAGAGAAGAGCTGCCCATAGATGAAGAGTTTTTAAAGAAAGTCCTGAACCGTGACGGAAATTTTGACGAAAGTGTAATGCTTGATATATTGTCTACAAATCCTTTGACTACTGTTAAAGCTTACACTGAAGAGATTAAAGATAAAGCCGTTAAAAGGGAGCTTGTCACTTTAACGGGGATGATAAATGACAGCGCGATAGAGAAAGATTTACCAGCGCGCGAAGCTGTTGATATTATTCAGCAAGAGTTATATAAAATTACGCAAGAGTCCGGCGAGAAGGAGTTCAGAGAAGCTGCTGAGATGACGCATGCTACGATTGAGCATATCAAAGAGATGAAAGCCAAAGGCAATACGATGATAACTGGACTTGATGTGGGATTTTACAATCTCAACAAGTTCACGACAGGCTTCAATAATGGTGATTTTGTAGTTATCGCGGCACGTCCGTCTATGGGAAAAACGGCATTTTGTCTAAATATCGCAGGACACTGCATTGACAGCAATAAAGGAGTTGCGATATTTTCTTTAGAGATGCCGGCTGAGCAGTTAATGTTAAGAATGTTAAGCGCAAAAACATCTATACCGCTCCAAAACCTTAAAATAGGAAATCTTGAAGATGATGAATGGACAAGGCTCTCTGACGCTGTAGACGAGTTTTCAAGAAAGAAATTTTTTGTAAATGACCAAGGTAATATCAATATACATCAAGTACGCGCTCAGCTTAGAAAACTAAAAATGAAACATCCTGAAATTTCGCTTTGCGTTATAGATTATCTGCAGCTTATGACAGGAGGCGGTGCCGGTAAAGAACGGCATTTGGAAGTAAGTGAAATCAGCCGCGGCTTAAAGCTTTTGGCGCGTGAACTTGATATGCCTATAATAGCACTTTCACAGCTTAACCGAAGTCTTGAGAGCAGAGATGATAAAAGACCAATGTTGAGCGACCTTAGGGAATCGGGTGCGATTGAGCAAGACGCTGACATTATACTTTTTGTATATAGAGGTGATATTTATAAAGAGCGTGAAGAGAAAGAGCGTGAAGAGAAAGCAAAAAGAGACGGCAAAGAGTATAAAAGCACTTTTGTTAAACGTCCAATAGAGGATGCGGAAATTATCATCGGCAAAAATAGAAACGGTCCTATTGGTACGGTGGAGGTTGTATTTCATAAATCTTATACGAAGTTTGCAGATAAGATGGCGGCGGAGCAATCTTATATAGTGAGCCGGATAGACATGGGCAGCGTAAGCGGATAAACCATGAAGCCATATCTGCCGCTGTTTGGGCGTAGATTTGAGATGGCGGCAGTTTTAGCTGTTTTAACTGTAATACTTTTAACCAATATCGCTTTGAAATATGCTGATTTTTTGGAGTTCAAGAGTCAGAAATGGGCGACATTCAGAGGGGATTTAGTTAATATCATACCTCTTAGTGCAAAAGACGGCAGGAGTTACAGGCGGCTTTACGTTAAAAATGACAGCGGTATCACTTTGACAGCAGCATATTTTGCTAAAGATGAGCTGCAAGAGAATATGCGCGTTGGATTTCGCGTTAAAACTGAAGATGTTGATTTTCTCTCTTTTTTGAAGCGCAGGTTTTATGCGCAGTCGGTTTTAGTGTGGGCGAATGAGAACGATAAGCAGACGTTAAGAGATAAAATTTACACTCTTATAGCGTCTCAGCATAAAGATGCTGTCATTAAAGAGTTATTCGGTGCGCTTTTTTTGGCTCTTCCTATATCAAAAGAGTTAAGAGACAGCGTACAGCTTTTGGGTTCTGCTCACATAATAGCTATAAGCGGATTTCATTTAGGCATAATATTTAGTCTTTTATATGTTATCTTAGGCATACCTTACCGTTTTTTTCAAAACAGATATTTTCCGTACCGCAATGCGCGCTGGGATATTTCGCTTATTGTATTTTTATTTCTTGGCGGCTATTTGTGGCTGATTGATATGACACCTTCATTTTTGCGTTCTTATGTTATGGGAGTTTTAGGTTTTTTGACCCTTTGGCGCGGGGTCAATCTTGTCAATTTTGAACTGCTTTTTTTATGTGCCGCACTTTTGACAGCGTTTTTTCCTCATTTGGCTTTTAATATCGGATTTATCCTCTCTTGCTTTGGTGTCTTTTTTATATTTGTGTATGTACGCCATTTTGGGGATAAATTTAAAGTTTGGCAAAGCGCTGTTATTATTAACTTTTGGCTCTTTTTGGCAATGATGCCTTTGGTTCACTACTGGTTTGGCATATTGAGTATCATGCAGTTTGTTTGTATACCTCTGAGTATACTGTTTGTTCTGTTTTATCCAATAGAGGCAGTTTTGCACTTGATAGGGCAGGGCGGAATGCTTGATAATTTTATAATCAATCTTCTAAGCCTAAAAGCGTACAGTACAGAAGTAAAGACCCCTTTATGGCTGTTGGCTATTTATATTACTCTTTCGTTTGGAGCTGCGCGGAGGAGGATTTTTATGCTCCATTTGGCTATTTTGGGCGGAGGTTTCTTTCTTTTTCTCTAACAGCAGATAACACACTTTGGCGCCATATAAAAATATAATCCACGAAATGTATATCCACACAAATAGAAACAGTACTACGCTGAATGGTCCGTATATTGTTTGATAGATTTGGTTATGAGTAGCGTATAATACAAAAAAAGTCTTTGAGATATACCATATTAGTGATGCCAAAAATGACGATATTGCGCCTGCTTTTACCGTAATTTTTGCACTTGAAGATATCATATAGATAGTAAAAAACAGCGTCCAGACAACAAGATATGGAAATATCGCCAAAATATTTATACTGCTGCCGTATCCTTCTAAAAATTCCTGTATGATTTTGGATAGATAAAATGAGATACCAAGCAATATGGGTGCTAACGTTATAAGCGTCCAATATGATGACAGCGAATGCCAAAATGAACGCGGATTTGTGTGCATAATTCTATTGAAAATACCTTCGTAATCTCTAAAAAAAAGTATTGAAACGATAAGCATAGTTACAAAACCAAATATTCCTATTTGCGTTGTATTGCCTAAAAACTTATCTATATATTCGGAGATAATTTCCGGATTTGACGGTGAAAGTGAGTTGAAGACAAACTCTTTTATCATATTGTAGTGTTCATCAAAACTTGGCAGTTTAGTAACGATAGAGAAGGTCAAAAGCAGTACAGGAATAGTTGAAAGCATTGTGTGAAAGCTAAGACTTGATGCGTATGTCATCAAATCTTTATCATTTATTTTATTAATCAGTGCGTAGAATTCTCTGATTTTTTGTAAAAATTTCATCACTTACCCATCATATGCCCATCTTATATGGATTTAAGATATTATTTGGGTCGAACGCTTTTTTTATGGCGCGGAAAAGTTCCATCTCAGCCTCGCTGAACGCTAGATGCATAAAAGGTGCTTTTGAGATACCTATGCCGTGTTCGCCGCTTAGTGTACCGCCAAGTTCGATTGCCGCTTTAAAAATCTCTTCAATTGCTTTATGTCCAATTTCCACCTGTTCTTTACTGCTGCCGTCTACCATCACGTTTGCATGGACGTTACCATCGCCGGTATGCCCAAAACACGGAACTAAAACAGTGTATTTTTTTGCAATTTTTTCTATCTCTTCAAGTAGTTCGGGCAGTTTACTGCGCGGAACGGTAATGTCTTCATTAAGTTTTTTGCTTCCGTATATTGTAATGCTTTGAGAGCAGTTTCGCCTTGCAAACCACAAATCTTTCGCCTCATCTGCATTTTTGGCTATCTTAAAATCATTGCAGCCGTTTTCTTTAAAAACCTCGTCAATTTTTTGCATCTGCTCGTCAAGCAAATTCGGCGCGTCTGCGTCTACATCGGCTATCAGAATAGCCCCCGCATCTTTTGGCAATCCTTTGTGAAATCTCTCCTCAACCGCGCGGATACTAAGATTATCTAAAAATTCCATAGCTACAGGAGTAATACCTTTGGAAAATGTTTTATAAACCGCACTCATTGCATCCCGTACGCTTGGAAAAACGCCAAAAGCGGTCTTTGTAAATTTGGGTTTAGCGATAAGTTTTACGGTTATTTCCGTGATAACAGCAAGAGTACCTTCGCTGGCTATCAAAATGCCGGCAATATTGTATCCAGCTACATCTTTAATTGTTCGCTTACCCGCTCTTATAATATCGCCATTTGGCAATACGGCGCGCAAAGCCATCACATAATCTTTTGTAATGCCGTATTTTGCCGCTCTCATACCGCCCGCGTTTTCACTGACGTTGCCGCCTATTGTAGAGTGTTCTTCACTTGCCGGGTCAGGCGGATAAAAAAGCCCTTTTACTTCAGCCGCTTTTTGCAGCTCCATATTTATAACGCCAGGCTGCACTACTGCTACCATATTATCCATGTCAATCTCAAGGATTTTATTCATGTGTTTTTCAAACGCTAGTATAATGCCGCCTTTGACACTCAAGCTCCCGCCTGTAAATCCGCTTCCCGCACCTCTTGGTACGATGATAATACCCTCTTTGTTGCAATATCTTAAAATTTCGCTTACATCTTTTTCATCACGCGGAAATAAAACAGCATCAGGCTGAAATTTGTTTCTTGTAGCGTCATATGAATATGCGATGAGGTGAGCTTTGTCTGTGTAAATATTTTCGCTGCCAACTATATCTCTTAGGGCTTTAATATGCTGAGCATCTATCATTTTATTTCCAAAAGATGCCTGTAATACTCACTATAATCTGTAATCTCTCTTGTGCCTAAACTGATTGGCGGAGTTCCAATATGTTCGGATATGCGGCTGTAAAACGGCAATACTGTTTTTTCGTTCTCAATAGGCATTTTAAAAGCTTTTACAACTTTAAATGAGACACAGTCTACAAAATACCCCATATTCTCCATATTAAAAGCTATGAGTCCTGCCATGTTTATACTACACATTTCGCGGAAGCGTTTTCTGTTGGGATTTGGGATGTATCTTTTAGCCAAAAATGCTGCTATTGTATCAGGATGTATCCACTCTATATTTATAAAAAAGTCTGTTATTTTTTTAAATGATTCATAATTTGGAGTTACTATAAGCGAGCGTCTGTAGAGATAATTTAGTATAACGATATTACCCTCTTTTGGCTCTATGGAAATTTTTGGGAAATTATTTTGCGATAACGAATCAAACGGGATAAGCTCTAAAACAGCTTGTTTGCCGTCTTTGCTTATAACTGTTGCTCTGGCTATTATCATACTTTCTTGATTTTCAAACGTGTACAGTACGATACCGCTTGAGCCTACTACTATTGAAGGAGAGTCGTCAATGACTGCACGGGAGTTTTCTACTGTGTTAAGTGTAGTTTCATACTCTTCAAAAAGTGGTTTATCATATACACCGAAGAGAAACATTGTGGCTAAAAATAAGAATACAATTACCCTTTTAAACAAAGCCGCACCTTTTTTCAAAAAAATTTAAGAGCGATTATACTCTAATTGCTTTTAAAAAAGATTAACAGTTTGACTTGTAACATAAAAATATAAGAAAAAATAGGCTAGAATCTTTGTTTTATTTAAGTTTTACAATAAAAGGCATAGATTATGATACGCATTATTCTTTTTATTGCTCTTTTGATGAGTTTGTGTTTTGGCTCAAGAGCAGAAGAGCACTATTGGGAAAAGGGTGAGACATTTTTGATGTTTTTGGAAAAAAACTCACTGCCGTTTTCACTCTATTATGCGCTTGATGTGGAAGATAAAGAGATGGCGGCAGAGATATATGCAGGCACAAAATACTATATTTTACGCGGCAATGATGATGATATAAGACAGATATTGATTCCTGTTGGCGGCGGTGATTTGCAGATACATATATATAAAGAGAAAAATAACAACTATACTGTACAATTTACTCCTGCGGCATATCAGGAAAACGAAAGAAAGCTTGTATTTAATTTACAGTTTTCGCCATATCAGGATATTATCGCGCTTACAAATAATACGCTTTTAGCGAATGAGTTTGTCAACTCATTTCAAGGCAGTGTTGATTTTAAAAGATTAAGGGCTGGAACTAGTTTGGTTATTTTATATAAAGAAAAAACAAGACTTGGCTCACAATTTGCACACCCTTTGATAAAAGCCGCTATGGTTGATACAAATGGAAAAAGAGAGTATATATTTTATTATGAGCCTAAAGGAAGATATTATAATAACGACGGCAAAGAGATAGAGGGCTTTTTTTTAATGACACCGCTTAAGTATACAAGAATCTCGTCGCCATTTACATCAAAACGGTGGCATCCTGTTTTGCAAAAATACCGCGCCCATTATGGTATAGACTACGCTGCGCCTATGAATACTCCTGTTAAAACAGCAGGCGATGGCAAAGTAACTTTTGCCGGTACTATGAACGGATATGGCAAAGTCGTGAAGATTATCCATGAAGGCGGATATATGACGCTTTATGCTCATTTAAACGGTTTTGCTAAATCTCTCAAGAGCGGCAAATATGTAAAAAAAGGTGAACTTATAGCTTATGTTGGCAATACGGGCATTAGTACGGGACCGCATTTGCATTTTGGACTTTATAAAAACAATCAGCCGATAAATCCATCAAGCGTCATTAAGGTAGCTAAAAGTGCGCTTACAGGCAAAGAGAAGACAGATTTCAACGAATACATAGAGAGTATGCGAGGTGAGATAGAAACAGCGCGTTTTAATGAAAACTCACCAGCGGCATTTGGAAACTTTGTATATATGGTTGATATATCGCGCGAGAAAGGGTGATTTATGGGGCGCAAGATAAAGATAGTGAAAATAGAGGAGAATACAGTATCTCAATATGTGAAACCATTTAGTGTTTTTTATGAAGAGGAAGGCAAACAAAAGAGGTGGGATTGTATCAAAACACATGATAGTGTTGCTTGCATTCTTTACCATACTGAAAAAAAAGCCCTTATTTTAGTTAAACAGTTTCGTCCGGCTGTTTATATAAATGACTCCAAAAGCGACGGTTTTACTTATGAAATGTGCGCTGGCATACTTGATAAAAACGAGAGTGAAGAGCAGACTATGCGCGAAGAGATATTAGAAGAATGCGGTTATGATGTACCGCTCTCAGCGCTTGAGCGGCTGTCTGCTTTTTATACGGGGGTTGGTTTTTCGGGTTCAAAACAGACGCTGTTTTTTGCCCAAATAGACGAGAGTATGCGGAAAAACAGCGGCGGAGGTGTACACGACGAGCATATAGAGACATTTTATCTGCCTATGTCGCAGGCGAAAAAGTTTATGTATGATGAGAGTAAGCCAAAAACCGGTGTTACGATGTTTGCGATAATGTGGCTTTTTGAGAGATATAACTTTTGTGATACTCCAAACTTTGGATGACAGTTTATTTACTTAAAATACTTTGTAAATTGTTACACAAAATCTATTAAAGCAAGCTTATTTACCAAAGCCTCATAAGGCGTTTTTCCTTTCAA
>JAIRKW010000159.1 GCA_031259875.1 Campylobacteraceae bacterium | reverse complement strand
TCAAAAGCAATCTAAATTTTTATATAAGGTTTTTGTCCTACTCCATAAAAATTATTACCTTCGCTGTCTATCGCTACTATTGCGGGAAAATTCTCCACAGTAAGTCTTGCTATAGCTTCAGGTCCTAATTCCGGATATGCTAAAACTTCATACTTTTTAATAGTTTGTGATATAAGCGCTCCTGCTCCTCCGATAGCTACCATATAAACCGCACCGTTTTTTACAATAGAGTCAGTAACCTCTTTTGAACGGTAACCTTTGCCGACCATACCGCTTACACCAAGGCTTAAAATAGCCGGCGTATATTTATCCATTCTGCCGCTTGTTGTAGGTCCTGCCGCGCCTATAACTTGACCTGGTTTTGCAGGACTTGGTCCAAGATAATAGATAGTCTCATTTTCAAGTTCAACAGGCAGTTTTTCGCCGCGTGCCAAAGCTTCGGTTAGAGCCTTATGAGCGGCATCGCGCGCCGCTATTATCGTACCTGAAATTAGAACGTTATCGCCTGCTTTAAGTTTTTTGGCGACATCTTTATTGAATGGAGCTTGTATTTTTATAGCTTTTGACATCGTAACTCCTTTAAAGTGTAATATCGGCGTGACGCGCCGCATGGCAGTTAACATTAACGGCAACTGGAAGACCTGCTATATGGGTAGGATACCATTCAACATTTACTTTAATAGCTGTTGTCGTGCCGCCTAAGCCCTGCGGACCAACACCTGTTTTATTTGCAAGTTCTAAAAGCTCTTCTTCAAGCTTTGCATAATCGGGATGTTCATTGTATGAATCAACAGAGCGCACAGCCGCTTGTTTGGCTAAAAGTGCAGCTTTATCCATAGTGCCGCCTATGCCCACACCTATAACCATTGGGGGACAGGCGTTAGGACCTGCCAACTTGACAGTTTCTAAAAAGACTTTTTTTACGCCCTCTAAACCATCAGCCGGAACAAGCATTTTTAAGATACTCTTATTTTCACTGCCAAAGCCTTTTGGGGCAACTTTAATTTTGAGTTTATCACCTTTGACAATTCTTGTGTTTATAACAGCTGGTGTATTATTCCCTGTATTTTTTCTGTTAAATATCGGCTCGGCGACTACGGATTTTCTCAAATATCCGTCCACATAGCCCTTTGCAATGCCTTCATTTATGGCGTCTTCCAGATAGCCGCCTTCGATTCTTACATCTTGACCATACTCAACAAATACAACGCTCATGCCTGTGTCTTGACAAATTGGTACAGCATCTTTTGCAGCGATATCGGCATTTTCAATGAGCTTACCTAAAATGTCGCGCCCAAGCGGTGATTGCTCATTTTTTTGGGCAAGTTCCAAAGCTTTATACATATCAGGTGTTACAATTCTACATGCCTCAATACAGAGTTTGGCAACTGCATCAGTAATTTCTTGTGCTTGTATTACTTTCATACACTCTCCCTTAAAATTTTGATATTTATGTCATTGTACTACTGTATAATTAAAAAAACTTTATTATAGTTTAGATAAAGATATATGTTTTAACTTTGTAACATAACTAAAATAGTACCGCTTGAAATAAGTGTTCCGCCCTCTTTTGCTTCAAAATAAATCTCATTTAAGGTATCGTTTATCATATCGCTCTTCACATATATACTAAATTTCAGTCCGATTGGATACATATGCAAAATGAGATTTGAACAAGAAAGCAAATACCCTTCACTGTCACTCTCGCTTAAAGCCGCACTGCTTTGTGCAGCAGCTTCCATCATCATGCCAAGTGTGGGTTGTTTTGGAAACTCTGCAGATACAATAGCCCAATTCTCACCTCTATTCAAAATTTCCTTAGCAAAAAGTATCGGAGGCTTATGAGGAAGTTTTAGCACTCTATGCCTACTGCAGCTTTCGGATTTTTACTTAAATATTTGCAAAGGTTCATAAGTTTTGCAACGCTTGGAGCAAATTTTGGCAAAGGTTTTAAATCGTTATACAGTATATCTGGTTTTTTGCTGCCAGATTTTATTATTAAACCGACTGCACTCTCAAAAGGTGCGCCGCATATATTTAACGTGCGAATCTCATCAACAGCGAAACTTTCGCACACTGCGCAAAATATACCATCTCCATCCAATGCTTTTATCGCGGCTGTTTGCAGAGTATTATCGCCTGTTTTATCGCCGTTGGATACGCTTATAATTTCCGAAGTATTGCCGTTTAAAATCGAAAGATAAGAGACAGGAGCATTATAAACGGAATTTTGAAAGTCCGTAGGGCTTGGAGAGGATTTTACAAGTATATTTTTCAGTATAGAGATACTTTCCTGTAATTCGCCATAGTTACTGCCATAAACTATCCTCTCGTTTTTGACATTAAGCATATTTGCCAAATAGATAAGCATTTTGGCATTTCTGCCTAAACGACGGCGCATCATCATATTAGGCACAAACTCTTTTTCTCTTAAATCATCCATGTTTTCAGAAAGTGTGTAAAAAGATTGAATTTCAAGAGATATTATCATTATTTTATAACTGCCTCAAGCAAAACAAATGCTGTTGAAAATCTACCGCTTTCAGGTATAAAACAGAGTATTTTATCGCCATTTTTAATAGGCTTTATCCTTGCAAACTCTTCTAAAATAATATAAAATGATGCCGAGCCGGTATTGCCTTTTTCATAAAGATTAGTAAACCATTTCTCATAACCTATTTCAAGTCCTGCTTTTTTTAACCCTTCATAAGTCTTATCTCTGAAATAGTGCGATGAGTAGTGCGGCAAAAAGTAGTCTATATCATCAGCATTTAACTCTCTTTTTCTGACAATCTTTTTAAGAGGTTTTACGATTGTATATTCAGCTATATTTTCATTTAATAATCTAACGTTCTGCTTGACGCTCAAAACAGAAAGTCTTTGTCTCTCCTCCTGAGAATACGCAAGATAACCTTTGAATGCACCCTCTTCATCTATGTGTGCGCCGGCATACATGCAAACTGGCATCTCTCCTGCATATGAGACTTGCTCTATCCATTTGATTTTAAAACAAAGACCGCTTTCGTTTGGTTTTGAAGAGAGCCATAAAGCGCCTGCTCCGTCAGAGAGCATCCATCGTAAAAAATCTTTTTCAAACGCTATTTCAGGATTTTTCTTAAGTTGTTCGAGTTTAAAAACGGTCTCCGCTTCAAAATTATCTTTATGCAGCAGTTGAGAAGCTGTTTCACTGCCTGTAGCTACAGCGTTTTGTGTCAATCCTAAACCCACTGACATATAAGCATACTTCAAAGCCATAACGCCGCTTACGCAAATACCTGCCGCAGAGACAACTTCCATGGGTTTTGCTTTCAGCTCACCATGAACCATCAACGCATGATTTGGCATAATTTGGTCGGGAAGACTCGTGCCGCATGCTAAAAGTTCCAATTCATCAAGCGGTGCACCTTTTGTTTTAAGTTTCTCTACTGCCAAAGCTGTAAGTTTTGCATTTGTAAAGAGCATTTGACCATCTTTAAAAACATAATATCTGTTTTTTATACCGTTACTTTTCAATACTATCTTTCTTGCACGAGAAGGCGTATCTCCTATAAACCCTAAGACTTTCTCCATTTCCTCATTACTTACAGGCTCATTGGGCATTAGTGCGCTTAGATAATTTATAAAAACTTCATTCATTATTTTCCTTAAAATTTTTAGAACCGGACGGCTCTTCATAATATGTTTTCTGTTTTCTTAAACTCTTAATCATCAAGGGGTAGAGAAGTACTCTTAAAAAAAGAGTCAAAGGCACAACTGTTATTATCATTAATATTAAAAAAAGCAGATAAATACAAAGAAAAACTCGTCTTGCCCTGCTCTTTACTTTTCCGATTTTTCTTAAAAATTTTCCCCATATTAAAAAACTCCTATGCCCTATCTTTTCGCTCATAATAAATTTCTCATTCACATTAACAGCACCAAGTCCTCTTAAAAGAGGTTTTTTACTTTTTTCAAGATTATTTTTCAAAGCACTCTTTATGGCTTGTCCAAATCTTACACAGTTTTGCATATCGCTCTTTTTGATACCAGCGCTTGAGAAAAACCAAAACTTATCTTTTTTGCCGGTAAGCATCCATCTTGGAGTTGTTATAAATGTCTCAAGCGCATTACCAGCATCCGTAAGCGCTATATTGTCACATAAGACTCCGCCGTTTTGCGAGATTAAACGTTTCATCTTCTCTTGTGCCGTAAGCCACATATTGCGGCACGCGATAAAAGTTACAATAGGTTTGTTATTTAACCACACTTTAGCCTCTGTGCTTTGCAAAAAACTTGACATTGGAAGCGAAGGAGATAAAAACCAGACTTGATAAGCTAAAATAATTAAGTCAAACTCTTCGTTTTTATTTATATTAAACGATTCAAGCGGTATTTTATCGCAGTAGACACTTTCAGGGAAAACGTTCAAAAAATCCAAAATGTTCCACGGAAAAGGAAAAGGCTCAACAGGTTTTAGATTTAAATCTACAACTGATATATTTTTATCGCTTAAAAGAGGTTTAATACAATATTTTATCGCCTCATCAAGTTGTCCACTTTGCGAATAGTGTACAACCAAGACCTTTTTATGCGGCATATAATTTAATCATCCTTATTTTTTAGAGGTAATTATATTATTGAAAAATTACTTATTTTTCGATAAAATATACTCTTTTAACTCAAATATCGGCAAGCTATGTTACAGATAAAAAATATCAGCAAAAATTACGGTTCTTTTTCTGCGTTAAGCAATGTCTCTTTGACACTTCCAAACAATGGAATTTTTGCGCTTTTAGGAATAAACGGCGCTGGTAAAACTACTCTTATATCTATCCTTTGCGGCATCGTAAAAGCAGACAAGGGAGAGATATTTTATAATGAAACACCATATTTTGAAGTTTTAAAAAAAGACTCTTCACTTTGCTCGTTGACACCGCAGGAGTTTGCATTTTATCCAACATTAAGTGTTAGGGAAAATATAGATTTTTTTTCGCAAATCAATATGCTTTCTCCAAAAAAACGAAAGGAGATGGTCGATTTTGCACTTAACATATGTGATTTGGAAAAATATATGGAAAAACGTGCTGCAAATCTCTCAGGCGGATTAAAAAGAAGGCTGAATCTTGCTATAGGGCTTTTAAATAACCCGAAAATTCTTTTTTTAGATGAACCAACAGTTGGTATCGACCCTAAAACCAGAGAATTTATACTAAAGTCTATAAAAAGCTTAGCCGATAATCGGCTTATTGTTTATACTTCACATTATATGGATGAGGTTGATTTTTTAGCGGATGAAATAGCCGTTATAAATGAAGGTAAAATATTGGATTCTTTTAAAAACGGCTGCCAAAACAGAGTTTTAATAGTGAAGTTAAGAGAGCATAATAACACGAATATAAAAATTCTAAATGAGTTTATGCCGTTTATTGAATATGGCTGCTATTTGCAAAGCAGTGCGGCAGATGAGAAAAATCTGTTGAAACTGCTGGAATTTGTAAAAAAACAGGACATAGAATTAAAGTCTGTATCGCTCTCGTCACCATCAGCGCAAACGCTGTTTTTGAACTCCGCAGGTAAAGATATGTAATGATGCGAATTTTTACTGCACTTTTAAAAAAAGAGTTATTGACAGTCCTTAGAGATTTGCATGCACTTTTGGCTTTGTTTGTACTTCCTTCAATATTTATACTTATCATGTCTTATGCCCTAAAAGATGTAAACAGCGGCATAAATATAAAATGTGCTTACTACGTGGACGATAATAATCCCAAAGAAATCGTAAAAAACTTTGAAAAAGCAATGGGTGAACTTCAAATCTTCTCTTGTAAAAAAATAGCGGACAAAAAGCCAAAAAGTGATATATCATTTTTTATTCCGAACGGATTTTTTGAGAGTTTTCAAAATAATACAAATAATAGTTTAAAAGTACGCGTAGAGTATAATCCTGCTTTAAATAATAGCGCTGTGCAACTTTTTGAAGCACTTTTAAAAGAGAGAATTATTATGCTTTTTACTGCTGAAAATAAGTATATGCCGACGTTTGCAATAAATCTCCAAAAGCCGTTCATAGAGTCTGCGCTTATCGGACGAAAAATACCAAACAGCGTGGAGCAAAGCGTGCCTTCGTGGATAGTGTTTGCTATGTTTTTTGTACTTATACCGGTTTCTACCGTATTTATTGTTGAAAAAAGACAAGGAACATATAGAAGGCTAAAAAGTATGAGGTTAAACAACTCTCTATTTTTTGCTTCAAAAATGCTTATGTATAATATTGTTAATCTGTTCCAAGGAGTTTTATTGTTGCTTGTTGGTGTGTATATTGTGCCGTTTTTTGGACTTGAAGGGTTAAATATCGGCGATGTGTTATCATTGCCAATGTTGACACTTTTATATGCACTCTCATTTGCAGCTGTCGGTTTTGCACTGTTTATAGCAGCAGCCTGCAAAAGCACAGCTCAGGCAGTAATTATCGGTGGTGTTAGTAATATACTTTTGGGTGCAATTGGCGGCATTATGGTACCAAAATACATTATGCCGCCCTTGATGCAGCAGATAAGTAATATTTCACCAATGTCATGGGGATTTGATGCATTTATACAACTGCTTCTGTATGATGTAAAAATGGGCGAAATTGTACAAAATCTGCTTTTTTTATTGTTTTTTGGAGTAATTATGTTTATAATATCGCTTTTTATTTTTATAAGGAACAACGGTGATTAATTTAACAGCTCTAAAATCTGAATTAAAAGAGCTTATCATAAAAGAGAGCGGTAAAGAGTACAATCCGTACGATATAAAAGACGACGAATTATTGTTTGGTGAAAACAGTGTACTTAATTTAGACTCTCTTGATGCACTCCAGATATCTGTTGTTATTCATCACAAATACAACAAAAAACTCAATGACAGCAAAGAGGCGATGAGAGTATTAGCTAATATAAATACTCTGGCAAATTTTATATCTGAAGAGAATAGTTGAGACAGGCATATATAAAAAGTTATGGTATTTGCAGTGCTTTGGGTAAAAATCTATCAGCTCATACGCAAGCTCTTTGTGATGAAAATTTAACTCCTCATGCGGATTTGATATGTATACGTGAAGTCTCCGACGACTACATTATTCCGTATTATAAATCAAAAGATAATCTTGACGAACTCATAAAAAATATAGGCAAGCTACCTGAAAATACAACTCTTTTTGTAGGTTCGTCTTCTTTTGATACACATTTAAATGAAGAGAATTACAGTAAAGAAGGCATAAAATATTTAGGCTATGATTTACAAATGTATTCGCTTTGCAAAAAACTTGGGATAAATCCGCATTATTATCTTTTTAATACAGCCTGTACGTCAAGCGCAAACGCTCTCATATACGCCGCAAGAATGATAAAAGAAAAGCTTATTGATAACGCTTTGGTAATTGGCGTTGAAGTGCAAAATATGATAAGTTTATATGGTTTTATGTCATTGGGGCTCATAAGTAAAGACGGGATAAAACCCTTTGATAAAAATAGAAATGGTATAGTTTTGGGTGAAGCGTGTGGTTTTGTGCTTTTATCATCGAAAGAAGATTCATGGGAATTTGCGGAAGGTGAAATTTCAAATGATATTTCAAATATTACAACCCCCTCAAAAGACGGTGAAACGCTCAAAAATATTATAGAAAAAATAATCTCAGCCGCACATATAAAAACTTCACAGATTGATTTAATAAAACTGCATGCTACAGCCAGCAACAGTAACGATATATCTGAAAATAACGCTATTTATAAAGTTTTCAATCAATCTATCCCGTTATGCATTGCACTTAAGGGTTATATTGGGCATACTTTGGGTGCATGCGGCGTGTGCGAACTTGCTTTGTTGCTTTGTGCTTTAGATAATGGATTTATTCCTAAAAGTCTTGGGTTTAAGACAAAAGATGAGAATTTTAGCATAACCCCAACAGTGCAAAAAAGCATATGGGAAGGGAAATATGTACTGTTTAATTATCTTGCTTTCGGCGGAAACAGTGCCTCTTTTTTGATAAAAAGGAGCAAAAATTGATACTCTCTTCATCATGTTTGACATTTTCGGCAAAAGAGGGATTGCAAAATTGGGAAGAGATGCTAAAAGGTTCAATACGGACTAAATTCAGACGTGCCGATAGATTTTCACATGCTGTATTATACGGCGCGATATCTTGCCTGAATCAATATAAAACAGAAGAGTTTACTTTATATTTCGGCACCGCAAACGGCAGTATTGAAAGCGTTCAAAATTCGTACGATAATATATCTCAAAATCATTTTCCTATGCCTTTTGCATTCATTAATACATTGAGCGGTACGCCCCTGTTTTCTCTGCTTCAATACTTAAATGTACAAACTTCAGCTATCAGTACTGCACATTCGTATTTTGCATTTGAAAATGCACTCGCGCTTGCGCTTGTTGATTTTAGGCAAAAGAGGACTAAAACTGCACTTATTGGTGTTTGTGATGTTTGGTATGAACCTGTTGTAGACACTTGTAAAATATTAGATAGTGAAGCTTACGAATTTTCAGCTTGGCTTTTGATGAAATATAATGAAAAAGATTGCGTAAACTTTTTTGCCGATTTTGATAAATTATATGAATTTGCTGGAAAATTTCAACAAAATAGTTTTCATATCGCGCCTAATTTTCCCGAAAATGAACGCAAAAAACTTGAAAAAATCATACAAATACAAAACAGCAGCGTTCCAAAAACTATTACAAACTGCTCCGCAGCAATCATATGTGCTAATAGTACCAAAATACCCCTTTTTTACATTGGATATGATGATAGAGGTGGTTACTCTTTTGTAAATATTAATTAACTTACAAAATTTCAGTTTTTTATGTTAAAATTAACAAATTTTTTTCGAAAGGATGAAAAATGACTAAAAAACTGTTTTTGGCTTCTTTAATTATAGTTGGCGGCATGTTTTATGCAGGCTGCTCGGCAGCTCAACAACCTCTATATAATGTGCAAGGTTCGCAGGTCCAAAGTTTTGATGGTAAAAAACTGACAAAAGTTCAAGTTGAAAAAGCTATTTTGCAAGCAGGTAATCAACGCGGATGGGTAATGAAAAAGATAAAAGACGGTGTAATATCAGCTACGCTCTATGTAAGAAACCATATGGCACTTGTAGAGATTAATTATTCTGCTACATCTTATAATATTACTTATAAAAACAGTCAAAATCTCAATTATGACGGCACCAATATTCACAAAAACTACAATAGCTGGATAAGAAATTTGGATAACTCCATCCAAATAAATTTGAATGGTCTTTAATAATGAGGGCTTTTAAGCCCTCTGTAA
>JAIRKW010000105.1 GCA_031259875.1 Campylobacteraceae bacterium | reverse complement strand
AGGAAAATGTGAACCTATCGATATTTTAGGATTAATAGAAAAAGACAAAAATATAGACAGAAGTAAAGTTATAAATTTTGCCAAAGAGTTTTACTCGTTGTCGAAGGATAACGGTTATGAATTACACGAAAAATTATTTCAAATATCCAAAAAGATAGTCACCACAAATTATGATGATGCTTTTGAAAATGCCATGCCTTCGATAAGAACCAATGTAGCCACTATCGGGGAAGATTACGAATTAGCTTCTTTAAACAATCAAAATAAGTTAACTTTACTTAAGCTGCATGGCTGTATATGTCGTGGTAATTCGATGGTGATTTTACCTTCGGACTATAATGTATTATATGAACGCAGCAGTGAGCATACTGAACGTATTATATTCTATCTGCGAAATTTGATTGCAAATAAAACCATACTGTTTATAGGCTGCAGCATGGGAGATTTTCAAGTCAACAAGATTTTTTTAGATGTCAAAAGAGTTCTTGGCAAGTACGATACACGTAAACATTTTATAATAGCAAGAGAGTTAGATAGTAAATTGTCCGATTTTTTAGAATTGATAAAGATTGATAACTATCACGATGCAAAGCAGATTATAGAGGCTATTTTGGCAAAGAAAAAAGAGTTGGAACGAGAAAACCCCAATACGAGACAGTTAGAGCAAGAATTGGATAAATTAAAAAATGAAATATCAAGCGAAGATAATCGCATAAAATTGCTGTCACTGCAATATCTTATAGAAGCTATAAAGTATCATTTGGATAAAGACTATGAAAAAGCTATAGACAGATATGAGATATCTACCAAGATAGATAATGAAAGTAATGCTGCTGCTTTTTATACTTGGGGTAGTGCGCTTTACGGATTAGCGAAATTAAAAAATGATGAAAAACTATACTTTGAGAGCTTCAGAAAATATGAAAAAGCAATAGAGTTAAATCCAAATTATGCCGTTGCTTTTAATAATTGGGGTATTGTACTTTGTAAACTGGTCAAATCAGAAAAAGATAAAATCGCTTTCAAAGAAAAGTTTGAAGAGTATCTATTGGCATATAAAAAGATGGAAAATGCTCATTGTTATAATATCTCTTGCATATATGCTTTACTGAAAGATAAAAAGAGTGCTCTGTTTTATCTAAAGCAAAGTTTGGAGAGAAAAGAGATTGATATAGATTATGTCATAAACGATGAAGATTGGAAAGAGCATCTTGAAGATGAAGAGTTCAGGGAGTTGATAGACAGATACAGATAACTAACTCTTTTTTGTATTTTTATATGACAAACCTGCCGCTGCCATAAGAAGTAAAAGCGACACTATAAATGGCCAAATATAACGTATATACAAAAACCTGCAAAATCCATTGCGGATCTTTTGAAAACTTCAGGTATCTCATACAGATTTTGGTATTTTCGCCCCTTTTTGCGTATAAATGATTAAACTCTCCATTTTGTTTTTACCTCTTTTTAAACCGTATGCAAGATATCACTAAAGCCATCATCATAAATACCAATGACACAATAAATGTAACGTGCATACCAAATATAAAAAGCTCCTCTTCACCTTTTACATATGTGGAGATATGCTCTCCTGCTTTAAAACTCATCGCAGTAAACAGTATTGTGGTAGCAAACGTCACGCCTACTATGTTTCCAACATTTCTGGCAAGTGCGTTTAAGCTGCCGATGACACCAAGGTAACGCTTCTCGGCAGAACTCATGATAGTTGTGTTGTTTGGAGATTGAAAAAGTGCATTTCCAAGTCCCATGAGAGCCACAAGCGTGATAAAATAGACGATATTTGTATCTATCTTTAAAAAAATGAGCAGAAAATTGACAAATGTGATAATGCCAAGTCCAAGCATAGTTAGTCTGCCAGCACCAAGCTTATATACAAGACTCCCTGCTATAGGCGCTGCTATCACCATAACAATAGGAAAAGCCATCATGATAAATCCCGCAGCGCTTGGGCTGTGGCCTCTTGCCGTTTGCAGATAAAATGGCATTAGTATCGCAAAAAAGAAGTTCGCGCCAAAAACTATAAAAGCGCAGATAAGACCTACGGTTACAGTTTTGTTTTTAAATATGGCAAACTCTATCAAAGGCGAGCTTTTACCGTATTCGTATTTGATAAAAAATATGACAAACAGCAGAGAAAGAGCAAGCGGTATTTGTATAAAAAGAGTGCCAAATCCTATCTCCTGCCCCATAAACATAGAGCCAAAAAAGAGTATGATTGCCGCGGCATATATGAAAAAGCCTGCGAAATCAACCTTACTTTTTGTTTTAGATATATCTTTTGGCAGATATTTTACTCCTAAAAAAAGCATTAAAAGTCCAAATGGTATATTGAGCCAAAATATATACGACCACGGCAGATAATGTACGATAATGCCGCCAAGACTTGGACCTGTGATAGTGCCAAGCGATACGACTGAACCTATAAAGCCAAGCGCTTTGCCTCTTTCTTGCGGTGTGAATATCTCTGTGATGATGCCAAGATTGGTAGACATCGTCATGCTCGCACCCAAAGCTTGAATGATACGTGCGGCGATAAGTGTTTCAAGCGAATTTGCAAAACCGGCTAAAAATGTGCCGCCAAGAAATACAAGCGTGCCTATGCGGAAGATTTTTATCTTACCGACTATATCGCCGATTTTGCCAAACAACACTAAAAATGTACAGATGCTCATCATGTAAACAGCAACTATCCAGATGGATTTGTTCATCGGAATATCAAGACTGTGTGCAATCGTGGGAAGTGCGATATTGACGATACTGCCGTCAAGCGTAGCCATAAAAGTAAATAGCGAAACGCTGACAAATATCTTCCAGCGGTTTTTTTGCACATCAGGCATATCATAAAAGCTTTTCACGTTATTTTGCATATTGTCCGCCAAATGTTTTGGCTGTCCTTATCTATTTTGAATTTTTAAAAAACAAAGCGCTTTTATTTAAACTTCCAAAAACTCTTTTTGGCAAAAGCTGTTTATCTGTACTTTCTCAAATGCTCCTTTAAGCGATACAAACAGGTTTGGATGGGATTTTTCAAGATTTGCCAGAAGTTCTTTTGTTTCATATCTTGCATGCGGCATTTTTACATCAAATCGCATAGCAGGACACGCTTCGTCGCCTACCGTCGGAAGATTGTTTAAAACGGCGTTATCTCTAAGTTGTCTTTCTCTGACATGTATCAATGGACGGATGACGATGATACCGTTATCGGCTTTATATGCTGGAGGCATTGAACGCAAGGTTCCGTTATTCATAAAATTCATAAAAAAACTCTCCGCCGCATCGTCAAGATGGTGCGCTAAAGCAAGTTTGTTAAAACCATTTTCAAGCGCATAAGTATACAAAGCGCCCCTTCTCATACGTGAGAAAAAACTGCAAAATGAGGAATTTTTGCGGATTTTATCTTTTGCCAGCTCAAAGATTGACGTGTCTATTATTGTATGTTTTATATCATACTGCTCGCAGTGTTTATGCAAAACATTTAAATCTTCGCCCATACCGTAAGTTACCGTTACAGCCTCAAACT
>JAIRKW010000180.1 GCA_031259875.1 Campylobacteraceae bacterium | reverse complement strand
TCTCTTGGCGTAGATAGAGAGAGTGTCATTCAAGACTATCTTTTGTCAGGCATTTATGTACAGGAAAAATATGCTCCATACATAAATGCGGCTCCGCATTTAGCTCCAGTATTTACAGTATATAGAGAATATATTGAAGCTGCTTTTGATACGATAGATAAAGAGTATGGCGGTATTGATAGTTATTTGAGTAATGAGCTTGGTGTGGATTTGGAGTTGATGAGGGGTATCTATACTGAATAGAAGCAGATTAGAGTGTCTGCACTAAACAACCATTTTTATAAAATTTAAGAAAACAAAAAAATGCGTGCGAATTTTGAATCGCCGCATTTTCAGATATCAGTTGCCATCTTTAGCAATTTTACACTTAATTTAATTGCATGACCAAAATGCTTTAAAAGGGTAAAAACAGAAAAATTTGTCCATTATTGATGTATTTTAGTTTTTGAATAATTCAAGCATTTTTTCAGTTCTCTTGGATGAAACTTTTTTGAAAGTAAAATTTTTTAATTTAAGCTTTTTTTATTCTTGCAGCACTTTTTATAATGAGATAGTAAGGACATAAAGCATTATCTTTAATCGTGTTACCGTAAAATCGGCGCAGCAATCCGGACTTATGTCTTCGATGTTTAAATGAATTCAGTTATAAAATGCCGCGCAATGCTTGCAATAGCAATAGAGAAGATTCCTTTTTTGCAATAAAAAAACGTAATCGATTGTAAAATAAAAACCTCCGTACACAGACGGAACTGTATGCGAAGGTTTATTTTAATATCTTATATTTTTATTCTCTTCTTTTTCAAGTGCAGATATGGATTTGCCTACTCTATTCCACCTTGGAACTTTATCGGAGTCCCACGAAAAATAGATAAACCAAGGTTCTCCAACGATAAGCTTGTATGGTATGCTTCCGAAAAATCTGCTGTCTTGCGAATTGTCACGGTTGTCGCCTATCATAAAAAATTCATCCTGTGGAATTTTTACATAAAAAGCGTTGAAATTTGGGATATCTATGATGACAGTTTTAATTTCATTCGGATTATACGGGTTGGAATAGGGTATGCTTACTCTTTGAGACGCGTAAGCAAACGACTCCAATTCATCGGCAAATATCTTACTCATCGCAATTTTGCGTCCTCTGTGCCATGGGTTATTTTCCCACGCTATCATATTCATCATTGTTTTAGCGTCAGGCTTGTAGTTGATACCGGGATATGTTTTTGCATATGGGTTTTTGACCCAAAGTTTACCTAAAATCTCTATTATTTCATCTGCTGGATAATTTTTTTGAATATACTCGTCACCTTCGTTATGATGCAAATAAAACGAGTCATCTTTATAGATAACTTCATCTCCGCCGACGGCAAAACATCTTTTTACGTAATTTTCTTTATCATTTAAAGGATTTAAAAAGATAACTATATCGCCTCTTTGCGGTCTTTTGCCTTCAATAATGTGACCATTGTCGAAGATATCAGGAAAAACGGGCGTATTGCTAAATGGAATCCTTGGTATCGCAATGCCGTAAGAGAATTTTTTAGCAAACAAAAAATCACCGATAAGAAGCGAATTTTGCATAGATGCGCTTGGAATAATAAAAGCCTGTGCTACAAAAAAGATGATAACAAGGACTATGATTATCGTGCCTGTCCAACTGCTTGCAAAATTATAAAGTTTGGTAAAAAATCTTTTCATTATTGTTTTCTGCTCTTTGCCGCTTTTATGGTATTGGATAGAAGCATAGCTATAGTCATGGGACCAACGCCTCCGGGTACTGGGGTAATAAATGAACATTTGGGGGAGACATTGCCAAAGTCAACATCCCCGATAAGTTTGCCATCTACGTGGTTTACGCCTATATCTATGACTATTGCGTCATCCTTGACCATCTCTTTTGTGATGAGTCCCGCTTTGCCGACGCCAACTATTAAAAGATCGGCTTTTTTTGTATGAGAGGCTAAATCTTTTGTGTGTATATGGCAAATATCAACCGTAGCAAAACTATTCAACAGAAGATTCATCATAGGTTTTCCGACTATGTTACTTGCTCCAACTACACAAGCGTTTAAGCCTTTTACATCAATTTTGTAATATTCTAAAAGCCGCATTACACCAAGAGGAGTACATGGTACAAAACCATCAAGTCCTGACACAAGGCGTCCTACATTAAACGGATGAAAACCGTCCACGTCTTTTGCCGGGTCGATTGCTTCAATGATTTTGGTTTGATTTACATGACGCGGAAGCGGAAGCTGGACTAAAATGCCGTCAATATTATGGTTTTTATTCATTAATGCTATTGTTTCGAGGATGTTTTCTTCAGAGATAGAAGAGGGCATTTTGTGAACAACGGAGTAGATACCTGCGTTTTCACATGCTTTTTCTTTCATCTTTACATACAAATGGCTAGCGGAGTCATCACCTACCAAAATAACAGCAAGACCTACTGTTACGCCGTCTTTTTTAAGTCTTTCAGTCTCTTTTTGTATCTCTTTTTGTATTAATTGTGATAGAGTTTTTCCATCTAAAAGCGTCATAAATAGCCTTTTAAAAAATGTTTTGGTATGATACCATTTAACTATTAAATTTTGGCAAAAAAAGAATAAAATGCGTTTGATATTTGTATTGTTGACACTACTCTCATCCCTTGCGGCGGATGATTTTATAACAAGAACAGAATATGCCAAACTTCTTTATCTCAATCCGCGTGGCATCGGCTGTGATAAGTGTCACGGCAGTGATGCTAAAGGGAAAGTGATAGCCTCTTTCAAGCAAAAAGGTGAAATAAAAAATCTTGTTGCGCCGCCTATAAACAATATAACAAAAGCTGATTTCTTTAAAGCTCTCAATAATCCCAAAATAGTTATGCCCAAATACTCTTTGACAAACGAAGAGATGGAAAGTTTGTACGAATACGTAACAAAACAGCCTTAGTTCAAAGTATAACTTGCTTTTGACAGCTTTGACAGTATTTTCAGGTTTACTTCAGATATAAGCCTCTATTGCAAAAATTAAAAGCGATTTATGTTGTCAAATATATTGCTGATTAATTCATGAGTATTATTAAAGTTGCTAAATCTACAATTTTGACAAGAGTCATTCTTTGACACAAGATACTTTAGTTTGCGAAATTGTCAATACTTGATGTTTTTTATCCAAGAAATAATAAGTTTGTTGTTTTTTTGAATGAGGTTGAAAAAACTGACTATTTTTAGTAATTTCTTGGATTGCCGTGTTGTTGCGTTTCTTACAATGACAGAAATGGAAATGGTGCCATTGCAAGGGAAATAAATTACTTTATTTGCAATAAGAGAATTTATAATATTAGGATATTTTGTGTTGCCTGATTACTATGCTGACTTTCGATTTGTAATAACAAATTACTGGAAATTTGACATATTTGTTTTAAAATATTATTTTATATGCTTTAGAAGATAAAAGTGATTGATTAAATTTAATTTAAAGCATAGCCTACTCCTTTGATGATTTTAATAGCATTTTCGGGCAGTTTTTTACGAAGCCGCTTGATAAGCGCTCTGATGTTTAGTATGGAGGTATCATCGCCTTCCCATATATACTCTTCCATTTCTGAAAATGTAATTATGCGCTGGCGGTTTTTTACAAAAAGTTCAAAAAAAAGTATCTCCTTTTTTGCGAGAGGTATCTCACTGCCTTTATCATCATACAGTCTGCTGTTTTCGCAGTTAAATATGTATCCGTTTGTAAGATTTACGACCGAAGTTGTTTGCAGGCGGCATAATTTTTTGATTTTTTGAACAAGCTCGTAGTTGAAAAACGGTTTTTTCAAATAGTCATCAGCCCCTATTTCGTAAGCTTTTTGGATATTTTCCAATTCGTGATTTGAACTTATAATGATTACCGGTACATTTTTATGATAAAGCCTTATCGTATCGAGTATATTGATGCCGTCTATCGATGGGACATTTATATCCAAAACGTAGCAGTGATAACCATTGTTTATTGCATTGAGCGCTTCTTCGCCGTCATAAAAAACATCTGCTTTAAAACCTTCCTGTTCCAAAGTGACCTTTATCAGATTTGCAAGTCTTTCATTATCTTCCAAAACCAGAATTTTCATTTTACAGCCTCCAGTGATATTCTAAAACAAGCGCCTTCTTCTTTATTAAAAGCCTCTATTTTACCCCCCATCTTGTTTTCAATTATAAGTTTTGACATATAAAGACCTATACCGTGCCCATTTTTTTTAGTTGTATAGTAAGCGTCAAATATATGAGAAAGCATATCGCTTTTTATACCGCCTGCATTGTCGCTTATCTCCAGAATGAGCAAGTTTTTTCTATTATATATCAAAAACTCTATCCGCCCTCTTTTTATCGATTTTTTACTTCTAAGTTCGATTATTTGGTCTTTAGCATTATTGACTATATTTAAAAGTATCTGCATAAACTCATTTTTGTAGCCGTAAACATTTAAGTTTCGCGCATCTTTTTTATTTATAATGATATCTATATAATTATATTTTATTGTGTGGTTGATAATCTTCATCATGGATTTTATAGCTTCTTCAACATTGAAAGAGGTTTTAACGGCAGAAGGAACTATAAATTTTTGAAAATCGTTTATCGTATCAGTCATATAGTGTATTTGAATCATAATATCCTTTACAAACCGACTGTTTTTATCGCGTTCTTTAAAGGCGTGTTCCTGTGCAATAGTTGCTATCTCTACTAAAGGATTTTTCCATTGATGAGCTATGGATGAAAATACCTCTCCAATCTCTGCCAATTTTGACTGTTGAATGACGAACTGCTGGTGTCTGCTCCTTTCAAGCTCTGCAAGATGCAGTTTTTTTTCATTTTTAATTCTCATATAAATATTGTGCAAAAGCCCCAAAATGAGAAAAACCAAAATCGGAGAAATAATAAAAACAAAATCTATAAACTCTCTGTACTTATCAAAAAATGTCTTCGGCATATTTATAATCGTATAATTTCCGATAGCAAAATTTGTACTTACGTTGAATTCTTTCATTTTGTTTAAGTCAAACTGTAAAGTATACTTATCAAGCACTGTAGTAAAAAACGGTTTTAATTTCCCGTCTAAAATCTGAAGCGCAATCTTTCCGGTCTCTTTTCCAAGTTCATCAATCAGCACAAGCTTGCCGCCAAGCGCACCTTTATCCATAAAAAGAGTGTCCGTAACAAAAATAGGCAATTTAAGCTTCTGAAATGTTGCGGCTATCTGGTTATTTCTGTAAAAATTGCCGTATTTGTCGTTGTAAAATCTTATGTAAAAAATAGCCTCATCATCTTTGTATGATGAAAATTTCTCTTCAATCTCCTCCAAAGTAGAGGCTCTTATATACTCTATTTCGATATCTTTTTCATTTTCTTCTATCGCTTGAAGTATAAAAGGGTTGCTGTCGTCACCGTTTTCGCTTTGGTCATTGATGATGTAGAGTTTTTTCAGTTTTGGCATCATCTTTGAAATCATCGGAATAGTCTCACTAATGGCTCTTTTTTCATATATTCCGAAAATTTTGTCTTTAAGAACATTTTTTTCTACTTCATCTATAGAGATTCTCTCAAGTCCCGAGAAGAGTATCGGTTCATTAACAAAAAGCTCTTTGTAGTATTGCAGTACAAAATCGTAAGCAAATTTGTCAATAGTGATGATAAGGTCATATTTACGATTTTTAAGCTGAATTTTATAAAGTTCCAACAATTTTTCATAATAATCCTGAGAGCTGATTCTTTTTGAATCCATATATAAAACATTAGCCGTTATATCCACATGCTCTGCCAGAACTGTTTCTAAGCCTTTTATAACATCATCGCTCCATTGAAAACCTCGATGATAAGAGTTGATAACAAGTATTTGCCTGTCATCTGCAAAAGTAAACGTTATAGTTAACAACAAAATAAAAATTTTTATATAAAACTTCATTAAATTCTCAATACATAAATGTAATTTTATTGTAGCAAAAAAAAGTGTCTTTCCGTGCAGTTTTTTTAAACAACATAGAAAAGTGAAGCCAATATTTTAAAAAAGTTTTTGAAATATTTATTTATAAATAAAATTCTCATTTTTTTGGCATTTGAAGAGTTTACTGCCAATACATAACTATTTGACAAATTTTACTTCAAAAGGGGCGTTTTTATGCCCCAGTTTTTGAAAAATCAAATCAATATAGGCGCAAATAAAAACCCTAATGCAACCGCTATAGCTATAGTCAATGCCCCGGGGAATAAAAACGGATGATTAAAAACATACTTTCCTATTCTTGTACTTCCTGTGTCATCCATCTGAACAGCAGCTAAAAGCGTAGGATATGTAGGAAATACAAACAGTGCACTCACAGCGGCAAAAGATGCTATCAGTGTTGTAGGCTCAACACCCAACAAAATCGCTGTAGGAATAAGCGCTTTTGCTGTAGCGGCTTGCGAATACAAAAGAGTAGACGCAAAAAACAGTACGACAGCAAGCATCCAAGGATAGCTTTGCAGTAAATCTCCCGCAATATTTTTAATGCCCTCAATGTTGCCGCTTACAAAAGTAGAACCAAGCCAAGCTACACCAAGAACACAAACGCAGGCAGTCATACCTGATTTGAATGTTGACGCATTTAAAACTTTATCAGTATCTATCTTGCAAAAAAGTGCAATCAAAGTTGCAATTGTAAGCATAAATATCATAATGGCAGCATCTCTTCC
>JAIRKW010000165.1 GCA_031259875.1 Campylobacteraceae bacterium | reverse complement strand
CCTACAAGTATAGAGATGGAGCTTGTGGGCGCTATAGCCATAAGATAACCATTGCGCATACCGTCTTTTTTGACTTTTTCTCTAAGCTTTTCCCAGTCATAAGTGTATCCGAACAGTCCGCCTCTGTCTACAAGTCTTTTGCTATTTTCATTTGCGATATCTATGGGGAATATTCCTTTGCTCCATTTTGAGCCTTCAAATTCGGGGTATGCGCCCTTTTCCAAACTTAAATTGCTTGAAGCTTTGATGGCGTTGTAACTTATCGCTTCCATGATTTCGTCTATTTTTGATAAATGGTCGTATTTGCCCCAAGAGATACCGTTTTCTGCCAGCATTTGCGCTTCGCCCATCACGCCTAAACCTATGGAGCGCGAGAGCAGGTTGGTGTGCTTGACTTTGGCATGAGGATAAAAGTTGAGATCTATGACATTGTCAAGCATTCTAATCGCTATCGGCACTACTCTTTCTATATCCTCTTTCGTATTCACTTTGGAGAGATTGATACTTGCCAAGTTGCAAACGGCAGTTTTTCCCTCTTTCACATCTTTTTCTACGATAAATATCGTTTTGCCGCCGATAGTATCAAGTGCTGTTATCTTTTTGGCTTTTTTGGTTATGCCGACGTCTGTTTTTACATCCGCGTCTTCTTCAAAAATGTCTTCACTGCCGTCGTTGTAGATAACTTTTATCATATAGTGATTTGGCTGCGTGTTTTGAAATATCTCCGTACAAAGATTAGAGCTTCTGATGATTCCCGTGTGGTTGTTGGGATTTGTTCTGTTGGCGCTGTCTTTGAAGCACAAGAACGGGCTTCCGGACTCAAAATAGTTTGTAAGTACTTTTTTCCAAAGCTCTTTAGCTTTTATAAACTCTTTTGGGATATCAGGATTTTTCTCATACTCTTCATATCTTTTCTCAAACTCTGCGCCGTACAGTCCGCACAAATCAGGCGTATCAGCAGGGTCAAAAAGCGTCCACATCACATCCTGTTCTACACGTTTCATAAACAGGTCGTTTATCCAAAGAGATGGAAACAGTTCATGCGTGCGGCGTCTCTCTTCGCCGGAATTTTTCTTTAAATCCAAAAAGTCCGAAACATCCATGTGCCAAGGCTCTATGTAGACGGCGATTGCACCTTTTCTGGTTCCTAACTGGTCAACTGCTACGGCAATGTCGTTTGTGATTTTCAAAAATGGTATAACACCGCCTGCTGCATTTTTGTGTCCGTCTATCATCCCGCCCATTGCGCGTACCAGATTCCAATCCCAGCCGATACCGCCGCCGTATTTGCTTAGAAGCGACATCTCTTTAAAACTGTCAAATATCCCCTCTATGTTATCAGGCGTTGAGCCTATGTAGCAGGAGCTTAACTGGTGGCGCGGTGTTCTTGCGTTTGAGAGCGTTGGAGTTGCCGGCATTACTTCAAACTTGCTGATTAAATCATAAAACTTTTTTGCCCAATCCTGTGAATTTAACTCATTTTGAGCCAAAAACATCGCTATTGCCATAAACATATGCTGCGGAAGCTCTATCGGCTCGCCTTTGCGGTTTTTTAAAAGGTATCTGTCGTGCAGTGTTTTTACGCCAAGATATGTAAACTGTAAATCGCGCGATACGTCTATATAACCGTTCAAATCATCCAAGTCATACTTATCTTTGAGTCCTAAAACTATGCGCCCCTCTTTTTCGCCTTTTTCAAAATAGTCTTTTAAATGTCCGTATCCGGAAAATCTATTTACTCTATGGTACAAATCGTATAAAAAGAGCCGTGCAGCAACAAACGTCCAGTTTGGTCTGTCCACATCTATCTTATCAACCGCTGTTTTAATAAGAGTTTGTTGTATTTCAGCAGTGGTTATTTGGTCGCGAAATTGTATTTTAGCGTCCACTTCAAGTTCGCTTAGACTGACATTTTCCAATCCTTCAACAGCGGATGAAGTATATTTTTTGATTTTTGATATGTCAAGCGGTTCGGTTCTGCCGTTTCTTTTTATAACTGTAAGCATTATTTTTTATTCTCCCCCAAAAACACGATTAAAAATTTTGTCCACATTTTTTGTGTAGTAACTGTAATCAAAACAGTCTCGTATCTTTCCTTCCGTTAGTTTTGCTCTCAAATCATCGTCTGATAATAGATTTTGTAAAAAAAGACTCTCTCCTTTTTCATTTGTCGCGGCATATCCTTGCTGTAAATCCTCCCATACCTTCATGGCATTTCTTTGGACTATTTTGTAAGCGTCTTCTCTTGAAACGCCCTGCACAGGAAGTTCCAATAAAATGCGCTGAGAAAATACAAGTCCGCCTGTAAGATTTAAGTTTTTTAACATATTTTTCGGATATACGACGAGATTTTCCACCAAACCGCTAAGCCTTATAAGCATGAAGTCAGTTGTTATAAAACCATCAGGCAGTATAAATCTCTCAACGGAACTGTGGCTTATATCCCTTTCATGCCACAAAGCTACATTTTCCAAAGCCGGTGCGGCGTAACTTCTTATTATGCGGCAAAGACCCGTGATATTTTCACTAAGCACGGGATTTCTTTTATGCGGCATGGCGGAGCTTCCCTTTTGTCCTTTTGAGAAAAACTCTTCCGCTTCATAAACTTCCGTTCTTTGATAGTGGCGTACAGCAACAGCTATCTTTTCACATGAAGAGGCAAGCAGGGCAAGTGCGTTAAATAAAGCGGCATATCTGTCTCTTTGAATTATTTGATTTGACGCTGGAGCTGGTGTGAGTTCAAGTTCGCTGCAAACTATCTCTTCAAGTTCAACAGGAGCATGCGCAAAGTTGCCCATAGCGCCGCTTATTTTTCCGACGCTTATCACACGCTTTACATGCAGCAGATTTTCAAGGTTTCTTTTTATCTCGTCATACCATATCGCAAGAACAAGCCCAAATGTTATCGGTTCGCCGTGTATGCCGTGACTGCGTCCTACCATAAGCGTATATTTATGTTCTTTAGCTCTTTTTTCAAGAGCATTCAGGAGTGTCTTTACATCCTCAATGATAAGTTCAAGAGACTCTTTAATTTGTAAAGCGACCGCCGTATCTATGCAGTCTGAACTTGTCATGCCATAATGCACAAAACGGCTCTCTTCACCCAAGTTCTCCGATACAGATGTCAAAAATGCTATGACATCATGCTTCGTCTCTTTTTCTATTGCTTCAATTCTATCTATATCAAATGCAGCGTTTTTTACTATTTTTTCACAGTCTGTATCTGGTATAAGCCCCAGTTTGTTCCAGGCTTTAACGACAGATTTTTCAACCTTCAGCCAAGCATCGTATTTGGCTTTTGTAGTCCATTTTTCTCTCATCTGTTCTCTTGAATATCTCTCTATCATAAATAAGCCTTTAAAGGATATAATCTAATTTTATATTACCCGTTCACGTCAAAATTGGGTATTATATTTTTTGGAATTAAATAAAAATACATCTATATAAGAAATAAGATTTTAGCCTAAAGAGAGTAAAAATTGCCTTACATTGCAAAAGATTTTAATTTAAATAAGCCTGTTAAAGCGTGGGCATTTTTGACGCGCGAGTTGGGTTTTACTATGAGAGAAGCGCAAAGAGCGATAGATAGAAAACAGCTTTTGCAAGATGGCTGTATAGTCAAAAGAAAGTCGGATATGATAGCAGGATACGTAACGCTTTTGGCGTATGAGCCGCGTCCAAGAGGGTTGACGCCTATATACGAAAATGAGTTTTTTGCTGTTTTTGAAAAGCCGAGCGGAGTTTTGGCGCATCCAAGAAACAGGACAACGGAGTACTCTCTCAATGACGAGATAAAGTATCTCTACGGCAAAAATGCAAATATCGTTCACAGGCTTGATAAAGAGACAAGCGGACTATTGATGGTTTCAAAAAACAAGAATGAAGAAAGGGAACTTAAAAGGCTTTTTGAAGAGAAGAGGGTGCAAAAAGAGTATATCGCGCTTGTAAATGGAGAGGTAAAAGAGCCGATTGTTATAGATGCGCCGATAATGGTAAACAGCAATTATGAAGAGATAAAATTGAAAGTTTGCATAGATGCGCGCGGCAAAGAGGCAGTTACGCAAGTTTTTCCGATAAAGTATTTTGAAGATTTGAATGCCACTTTAATAAAAGCAATCCCCAAATCTGGGCGTCAGCATCAGATAAGAGTGCATATGTTTCACGTGGAACATTCTATCATAGGCGACCCGATTTATGGACAAACTTCACAAACGGGAGCTAATTATTTAGATGGAAAATTGAGCTTTGAGGAGAGAGTGAAGCTATGTAAAGCATCGCGGGTATTACTTCATGCGCAGACACTTTCATTTAAATACAAAGACGTTGAGTACAATCTAAATTCAAATTATAATGCAGCTATAGAGTTTGAAAAGATATTTATAGAGGATAATTTATGAAAAGAGGGGTTATTTTTAACAAACAAGAGGTGTTTCCAAGTAAAGTAGTTTGCGTAGGCAGAAATTATAAAGAGCATATAGAAGAGCTTAAAAATGAGATATCTTCATCTATGGTGCTTTTTTTGAAGCCAAATTCTTCTATATCAAGAGAGCTTTATTGTATAAGTGAAGATTGTCATTATGAGTGTGAAATCTCTTTTTTGATTAGGGATGGTAAAATTGTTGCTGCAGCTCTTGGGTTTGACCTTACAAAAAGAGAGCTTCAAAATGCACTTAAAAGTAAAGGATTGCCTTGGGAGAGAGCAAAGGCGTTTGATAATGCTGCTGTTTTCGGAGAATTTGTTGCTATAGATGAGGTCGATACTCTGAATTTTGAACTTTTTATCAATGGTGACTTGAAGCAAAAAGGTTTTACAGAACATATGATTTATAAACCTTTGGAAATTTTGAAAGAGATAAACAGTTTTATGAGCTTG
>JAIRKW010000150.1 GCA_031259875.1 Campylobacteraceae bacterium | reverse complement strand
CAGTTAAAGCCCCATGTAGCGATAGTACTCGGAGCATTTGTGCGGTCTAATCTGTACAAAACATTCAAATCTATCTTGAAGTCCAAGTTTCTTGCGTCTTTTACCGAGATAGAATCCTGCTGCATTACAGAAGATGCTCCTACGTTTTCGGCGCCTATTTTTTGTCTGATATCAGTTTGTCCTGAGACATAACTCATCATTCTTACTTTAGCATCCACAACGATGATATTTTGGACAAACGGTACAAAAAAGTGCAGTCCGGGCTCCAAAGTGTTCGGAGAATAGATGCCGGTTGTTTCCCGTATGCCAAGTTCGCCGGAGTTTATTACCTTAAATGGTCTTGCTATAACGAGTAAAACTATCACAGCGATTAATATATAAAGCGGTAAAGCTTTTTTATTGTCAAGTTGAGGCATCTTAAAATTAATGTTATTCCCTCCGCCGCTGTTGTTTTGGTTATTGTCCCCTCCGCTGTTTCTTTTTTTAAAATAGTCGTTCAAATCTGCTGGCATATTTTTCCTTTCAATTTATATATGTTAAAAAGTGCTCAAATGATTTGTCTTTTCCATACACAACATCAAAATAAGCATTTTGTAGTTTTTTGGTAATCTCACCTCGTTTACCGCTTCCGATAACTCTTCCGTCAACATTGTTTATAGGTGTAACTTCCGCCGCGGTTCCTGTGAAAAATGCTTCATCGGCTATATAAATCTCATCTCTTGAAATTCTTCTGCGCTCGACTGCAATACCCAATTTGTCTGCGATTTTGATAACGGTATCTTGCGTGATACTCTCCAAAGAGTTATCATTAGGCGGAGTGATGAGCTTGCCGTCTCTTACGATAAAAAAGCACTCGCCGCTGCCTTCGGCAACAAATCCTTCATCATCAAGCAGCAACGCCTCTTCATATCCTGCGTCTAATGCTTCATATTTTGCCATTTGTGAATTTAGATAATTTGCCGCCGCTTTTGCCTTGCCCATAGTTGATTTAACAGAATTTCTCGTAAATGAAGCGATTTTAACCTTAATACCATTGGCCAAGCCCTCTTCACCAAGATATGCGCCCCATTCCCACGAAGCTATAGCCGTTTGCACCGGCGCTTCTCTGTGATTTACCCCCATAACGCCGTAACCTAAAAATATGATAGGTCTTATGTAAACATTTCCGCTGTAAGTGTTGGCTCTTAAGAGTTCTATCTGTGCCTCTTCCAACTCTTTTTGGGTGTATTTTGGATTAATGGCAACTATTTTTGCAGAATTTAAAAGTCTTTTTGTGTGGTCATGCAAGCGGAAAATTGCCAGACCTTTATCTGTCTTATAAGCCCTTGTCCCCTCAAAAACGCCGTTTCCGTAATGAAGAGTGTGCGTTAATATATGAACTTTTGCTTCTTCCCAAGGGATTAATTTGCCATCAAACCATATGAATTTAGACTCTATCAAAGCCATAGTTTTGCCTTTTGAGTAATTTTTTTGATAAACTTTAATATTACCCCAAAAAAGTTTAAAGGCAGGTTTAAAAAGCTTTTGCGTGCTATAATTTCTCTTTCGAAACAAGTTAAGGAGAGAGTATGCCGTACGTGAATATAAAAATTACCAAAGAGGGAGCTACAAAAGAGCAAAAAGCGGCTTTAATAAAAGGCGTAACGGATTTACTGGTAAATATACTTGGCAAAAACCCTAAAACTACAGTTGTAACAATAGATGAGCTAGATACGGACAATTGGGGTGTGGGTGGAGAGAGTATCACAGAAGTGAGAGAAAAATCACTAAACGTTTAGGTAAAAATAAAATTTAATTTTAAAATTTAAAAGGAGAATAGATGTCGGTAGAGATTGGAAAAGAAGCGCCGCAGTTTTCACTTAAAAATCAAGACGGCGTAGAGATAAGCCTTAGGGATTTTAAGGGCAAATGGATAGTTTTATACTTTTATCCGAAAGACAATACTTCAGGCTGCACAGCTGAAGCTTGCGATTTTACTGCGGCTTTGCCAAATTTTCAGGAGTTGGATGCTGTGATACTTGGAATAAGCCCCGACAGTGTCAAATCGCACCAAAACTTTATCGCTAAACAGAATATTGCTTTTACACTTTTATCTGACGAAGAGAAAGAGACGGCAAAAGCTTACGATGTTTGGAAAAAAAAGAGTATGTACGGAAGGGAGTATATGGGTATAGAGCGTTCCACTTTTTTGATTGACCCCGAAAGTAAAATCGTTAAAATTTGGCGTAAAGTAAGCGTAAAAGGGCATAGCGATGAGGTGAAAGCAGCTTTAAAGGCTTTGCGCAGATGATAGTTTTTTAAAGACGGAAGAGATTAAATGCTGGCGCACATTTGCTGTTCAGTTGACAGCTGTTATTTTTTGAAAAGACTTCGTGAAATTATGCCCGATGAAGAGATAACAGGCTTTTTTTATAATCCCAATATTCATCCTTACAGCGAGTATAAACTAAGATTTTTAGATGTCAAGAGGGATTGTCAAAAACAGGGTATTGGGCTTATCGAAGGAGAGTACAGCCCTGAGAATTGGCTTGAAAATGTCAAAGGGCTTGAGTGTGAAAAAGAGAGGGGAAAAAGGTGCGAAGTATGTTTTGAAATGCGTCTTGAAGTTACAGCAAAAAAGGCTAAAGAGCTTGGTGAAAAAAGTATCACAACTACGCTTTTTATGAGTCCTAAAAAGTCTTTTGAACAGCTTAGCGCAGCGGCAGATAAAATAAGTCTAAAATGGGAAATAGAGGTTTTGTGTTTTGATTTTAGAAAAAAATGCGGCACGCAAGAGCAGTTCGCTTTAGCTAAAGAAAAAAGACTCTACCGTCAAAACTATTGCGGATGTATTTACGCGCTCTTGGACCAAAGAGAGGCACAAAAAAGGGTCTGCGGTGAACTTTTAAATCCCATAGGAAAAGAGATTTTACCATCATCTATAGAGGAACGGCTGGAGTTTTACAAAAAAGTCGATGAGTATGAAAAGAGCGGAATTGATTTCGCGTTAAAAAGAGAAAAGTTTCAAAATTACCGACTTTTGTGGGGACGCATTTTAAATGAGAGCGGCGATATTTTGCCAAGTTGGTTTTTGGGTGCGTATGATGGGATTTTTGAAGCGGTAGTTGAGAATATTGACGATGGATATGGCTTTGCAAAAGATACACTGTTTATAGAGCTTTGGCGGTTTAATAAAATGGTAAATTACTCATATAAAAATGTAAAAGAGCTTATTTTTAATCCTCCCGAGAATGAAAAACAAAACAATATCCGTGTAAAATTTCCGGATTATCCTCTTTTTATAGTAATCGACAGTGTTAAAACAGGAACATATAAAATAGAAGCGCGCTCAACATTTTATGAAGATGTTAGAGAAGTTTTAGCAATACTTTGATAAAATTGACAGATTTTTAAAACAAGGTTTTTTGACTATGATAGATGTTAGAGAGATTCAAGAGATACTCCCGCACCGTTTCCCATTTTTACTTATAGACAGAGTTGTTGAGTTGGACTACGGAGCTTCAATTACGGCATACAAAAATATAACTATCGGCGAGCAGATATTTCAAGGACATTTTCCTGAGCATCCGATATATCCGGGTGTTATGATTATAGAAGGAATGGCACAGGCAGGCGGAGTTTTAGCATTTAAAAGCATGAATATGACCGCACAGGATAAAGTTGTTTACTTTATGAGCATAGACAGTGCAAAATTCAGAGTTCCGGTAACGCCCGGCGACCGCTTGGAGTATCGTCTCAGCGTTATAAGGCATAAAGGCAATATTTGGGTTTTGGACGGTAAAGCGTATGTAGATGATAAACTTGTCGCTGAAGCCGAGTTAAAAGCTATGATAGTGGACAAATAGATGAGCTGTATCCATCCTACCGCAATAGTGGAAGAAGGGGCAGTTTTAGGTGAAGGCGTAACGATAGGGGCGCATGCTTTTGTATCATCCAAAAGTGTTATCGGAAAAAACAGCGAAATAAGACAAGGCGCACAAGTACTTGGAAATTCTATTATAGGTGAAAATGTAAGAATATATTCTTATGTTATTATCGGCGGCGACCCACAGGATATTTCGTTTAAAGTAGGCGAGACTTCGCGCACTATTATAGGCGATAACACTACAGTAAGAGAATTTGTTACGATAAACGGAGGCTCTCAAAAGGGTGATTTTACAACGCGTGTCGGCAAAAACTGTTTTATTATGAATTTTTGCCATATAGCGCACGATTGCACTTTATACGATAATGTCATTCTGGCAAATTCAGCTACATTGGCAGGACATGTAGAGGTTGGCAAAGATACAGTCATTGGCGGATTAACGCCGGTTCATCAATTTGTTAAAATAGGGCAAGGGTGTATGATAGGTGGTGCCAGCGCGCTTTCGCAGGATGTGCCGCCGTTTTGTCTGGCGGAAGGCAACCGTGCTTATCTTAGAGGTTTAAACCTTATCGGTCTTAGAAGAAGAGAACGCAAAGAAGATATTGACGCTTTGAGTGCGGCATACAAAGCACTTTTTAAAAGTAATCGCCCATTGCGTCAAAGTGCGGAAGAACTGTTAAATACTACCGCAAATGAAAAAGTCCGCCTTATGTGCGAATTTGTTTTAAGCACAAAACGCGGAATTAATTATGAAAGAGATACTAATGAAAGAGTGTAGTTTTTGCGGCTCCAGATATGACGATAATACGCGGTTGTTAGCAGGACTAAATCCCGGCGTATATATATGCGAATCTTGCATAGAAGCTGCCTTTAAAATTATCTCCGGCGATTTGGACAATAACAATACTAAAGAGAGCGGTTTTGATAAAGAGCTTTTGACGCCAAAAGAGCTCAAAAAAGTTTTGGATGAGTTTGTTATTGGACAAGAGCGGGCAAAAAAAGTTTTTTCAGTTGGAGTTTATAATCATTATAAACGTATTTTTAAACAAAATATCAAAGATGACGATACGGAAATTTCCAAATCAAATATACTTCTAATAGGACCCACAGGCAGCGGTAAAACGCTTATGGCGCAGACATTAGCGCGTCATTTGGATGTACCGATAGCCATTTGTGATGCTACAAGTTTAACAGAAGCTGGCTATGTGGGAGAAGATGTTGAGAATATCCTCACGCGTCTTTTCCAAGCAGCAGAAGGTGATGTTAAAAAATGCGAGCAGGGCATTGTTTTTGTAGATGAGATTGATAAAATTGCCCGCATGAGTGAAAACCGCTCCATAACACGCGATGTTTCAGGCGAGGGCGTACAGCAAGCGCTTTTAAAAATCATAGAAGGCAGCGTTGTAAATATTCCTCCTAAAGGCGGGCGTAAACACCCAAATCAAGAATTTATCCAAATAGATACGACAAATATACTTTTTGTCTGCGGCGGTGCGTTTGACGGACTTGAGGAGATAATTAAACGAAGGGTTGGCAAAAATATTTTGGGCTTTAACCAAGATAAGCGCGGTAAAAGCGAAGAGGGTGAATTATTGAATCTGCTGGAATCGGACGATTTGATACACTACGGACTCATCCCTGAACTTATCGGACGATTACATGTAAATGCGGTATTACAAAATATCAGCAAAGCAGATATGATGCGTATCCTTACAGAACCGAAAAATGCTATTTTAAAACAGTATAAAAAATTATTTGCGATAGATGACGTAACACTTACTTTTGAAAATGATGCGCTTGATGCTGTTGCTGAACTTGCTATCAAAAGAAAAACAGGTGCCAGAGGACTTAGAACAATAATGGAAGAGTTGATGACGGATGTTATGTTTGAACTTCCTGATTTTAAGGGGTATGAGATAGTTATTACACTTGATGTTGTAAAGGGCGGCGAAAAACCACTTTTTATCAAGAAAAATAAAAAGAGTGCGTGAAGGAGCATAGGAAACGATGATTTTAGATAAGTTGATAGGATTTTTTTCAAGCGATATGGGTATTGACTTAGGTACGGCAAATACGCTTGTGCTGGTTCGCGGTAAAGGCATTATTATAGACGAACCTTCTGTTGTTGCTGTCAGACGTGATAAATATGGCAAACAAGATATTTTAGCGGTTGGACATGAAGCAAAAAATATGGTCGGTAAAACACCCGGAGATATTGAAGCTATAAGACCTATGAGGGACGGTGTTATTGCTGATTTTGATATGACAGAAAAGATGATTCGCTATTTTATAGAAAAAGCACATAAAAGAAAAAATTTCTTGAGACCACGCATTATCATCTCTATACCTTACGGTCTAACACAAGTTGAGCGCAAAGCAGTCAGAGAATCTGCTATGAGTGCCGGAGCCAGAGTAGTATTTTTGATTGAAGAACCTATGGCGGCAGCCATTGGTGCTGATTTACCCATTAGAGAACCAAAAGGAAGTTTAATAGTAGATATCGGCGGCGGTACAACTGAAATCGGTGTTATCTCTTTAGGCGGTCTTGTTATTAGTAAATCTATACGTGTTGCAGGTGATAAGATAGATATGGCAATAGTAGATTATGTGAAGAAAAAATATAACCTTCTCATTGGCGAAAGAGGCGGCGAGGATATAAAAATAGGAATAGGAAGTGCAACACCTTTAACTCCGGAATTATCTATGACGGTAAAAGGGCGCGACCAAGTCAGTGGACTTTTAAGTCGTATAGAAATGACAAGCGAAGATGTGAGAGAAGCTATGAAAGAGCCGCTAAGGGAGATAGCTGATGCACTTAAAGACGTACTTGAAGTTACGCCTCCGGATTTGGCAGGTGATATTGTTGAGAATGGTATAGTTTTAACCGGCGGCGGGGCTTTAATACGCGGACTTGACAAGTATTTAAGCAATGAGGTTAAACTGCCTGTGTTTATAGGCGAAGAACCGTTGTTGGCGGTTGCCAAAGGTACGGGTAAAATGCTCGAAGATATAGAGTTTTTGCAGCAAGCAGATAATGAGTAACAAACTCAAAGTCTTTTTGGTTATTGTTCTTTTAGCTGTTGTTTCAGTTAATTATTCAAATGGCTTAAGAGGTTTGGCAGGCGATATCTCATCTTTTGTTGTGAATATCTATATAAGTACAAAAGAGGGATTTGCCAATATAGTGGATGAACACTTTAATCAACGCGATGAAATACGAAGTTTGCGGCAAAAAAATGCGGAGCTTTTAGAGTTAGCACAAATTTCGTCTGCTTACGCAACTAAACTTAACGCTATGTTAAAAGAGGCGAATCTCAGTACTTACAATGTTAAAACAAAACTCGTCAGAGCGCTCTCATATGCTGCGCTTGGCGACTATAATAGACTTTGGCTTGATTTTGATGGATTTGACGAAAATAAAATTTACGGTCTTATGTATCAAGGCTATAGCGCGGGTATAGTAACAGTTCAAGATGGAAGAGCTTTGGCGCTTTTGCAGCAAGACCCGAAATCAGCATTTTCGGTTTATATGGGTGCAAATAAAATAAAAGGCATAGCGTTTGGCACGAGTGATAAGATAGAGATACGATATATCCCCTTATGGAGTGAGCCAAAAGTGAATGATGAGGTTATTGCAAGCGGATTGGATAATATATTTTTTGAGGGATTGAAAGTCGGAAAAATTGTAGCTGTTCATAAAAGCGAATCATATTTTACAGCTGTCGTTGAACCGTATGCTGTTGTTGAAGTGCCAGGATTTTTTCATGTCATACTTTAAAAAAGGCGAATTTTTGTTTATATATACGGAGCAATGTTCCGAAATGAATTTTTAAAAAGGATAAGTTTATGCCTAAACGCACTGATATAAATACTATTTTACTTATAGGTTCAGGTCCTATCGTTATAGGGCAGGCTTGCGAATTTGACTATTCAGGCACACAGGCAGCCAAAACACTAAAAGAGCTTGGATACAGAGTAGTACTTATCAACTCAAATCCTGCTACTATTATGACAGACCCTGAATTTGCCGATAGAACATATATAGAACCTATAACTACCGATACGATTGAGAAAATTATCGAAAAAGAAAAAGTAGACGCCATACTGCCTACAATGGGCGGACAGACTGCTTTAAATGTTGCTATGAAACTCTACGAGAGCGGCAAAGCAAAAGATGTGAAATTTCTGGGCGCAAATCCTGAAGCGATAAAAAAAGGTGAAGACAGACAAGCTTTCAAGGAAGCTATGATAAAAATAGGCATGGATTTACCCAAAAGCAGATACGCTTATACTATAGACGAGGCTGTAAAAGCAGCCGAAGAGATAGGATTTCCTCTTATTATCAGAGCTTCATATACATTAGCAGGCGGCGGAAGCGGAGTTGCTTACAATTTTGATGAATTCAAAGAGCTTGCAGCGTCAGGACTTGATATAAGCCCGATAAATGAGATACTTATAGAAGAGTCTTTGCTTGGTTGGAAAGAGTATGAGATGGAGGTCATAAGAGATAGATGTGATAACTGCATTATTGTCTGCTCTATAGAAAATCTTGACCCAATGGGCGTGCACACCGGAGACAGTATAACGATTGCGCCTGCTCTTACTCTGACTGACAAAGAGTATCAAAAGATGAGAAATGCCTCTTTTGCGATTTTACGCGAAATAGGTGTGGACACAGGCGGAAGCAATGTGCAGTTTGCTGTCAATCCAAAAACGGGACGCATGACAGTTATAGAGATGAATCCGCGCGTCAGCCGCTCATCCGCGCTTGCTTCAAAGGCTACAGGTTATCCGATAGCAAAGGTAGCAACGCTGTTGGCTGTGGGTTTTACACTCGATGAGATTAAAAATGACATCACAGGTACAGCGGCGAGCTTTGAGCCTGTGATTGATTATATAGTTACTAAAATTCCACGTTTTACATTTGAAAAATTTCCTTATGCAAACTCAACTCTTACCACATCCATGAAAAGTGTAGGCGAAGTTATGGCGATAGGAAGAACATTTAAAGAGTCTTTGCAAAAGGCTTTATGTTCGCTTGAGACAGGGCTTTTTGGATTTAACTCGCTTTCTTGCAAAGATGATAAGCTTGTCGGCGAAATAAGAAGGGCAAATTGTGATAGATTGCTTTATATAGCAGAAGCTTTCAGACGCGGCAAAAGCGTGTCGGAAGTTTATGAACTTTGCAAAATAGACCCTTGGTTTTTAATGCAAATACACAGTATTGTAGAGTTTGAGAAAAAAATCGATATGGATATTTTAAATAATGCAAAACTTTTAAGAGAGGCGAAAATCTACGGCTTTTCGGATAGGATGATAGCTTATCTTGTAAACAAAAAAGATAACTTGCATTTGACGGAAAATGATATATGCTATGCTAAAAAACAAGCGGGTATCAGTTTGGAATATAACAATGTAGATACTTGTGCTGCAGAGTTTGAGGCATTAACACCATATCTGTACTCTACAACCAATGTCAGTGTTAATGCGGCAGCAAAAAATACCCAAAAAATAAAAAATAAAGTCATGATAATAGGCGGCGGTCCAAACAGAATAGGGCAGGGTATAGAGTTTGACTACTGCTGTGTTCATGCAGCATATGCTTTAAAAGATATGGGTGTTGAGACTATTATGTACAACTGCAATCCCGAAACGGTTTCGACAGATTATGATACAAGTGATATTTTATATTTTGAGCCTATTGATTTTGAACATGTGAGGAGTGTTGTCGAGCTTGAAAATCCGGATGGCATTATTGTCCACTTTGGTGGTCAAACGCCGTTGAAATTAGCCAAACAGCTTACTGCGATAGGTGCAAAAATCATTGGCACAACTGCACGCGTGATAGATATAGCAGAAGACAGGGAAAAATTCTCAAAATTCATCAAAGAAAATAATATCAACCAGCCGCAAAACGCTACTGCTTTAAGCGAAGAAGAGGCAATAGAAAAAGCAAATATCATAGGTTATCCTGTGCTTGTAAGACCAAGTTACGTTCTTGGCGGTCGTGCTATGAGGATAATCTATAATGAGAGCGAACTAAAACTCTACATGAGTGAAGCTGTTAATGTCAGTAATCAATCTCCGGTATTAATAGACCAATTTTTGGACAGAGCCTTAGAGATAGATGTAGACGCGATAAGCGATGGCAAAGACGTTTACATTGGCGGCATTATGCAGCATATAGAAGAGGCAGGAATTCACAGCGGCGATAGTGCATGCTCACTGCCTGCTGTTAGCCTATCTCCTGAAATAACCAAAAAAGTAGAACAGCAGACGAAACAAATCGCTATAAATCTTGGTGTTGTTGGACTCATGAATATACAATATGCCGTGTATCAAGACGATATTTATATGATAGAGGTAAACCCAAGAGCGAGCAGAACCGTACCGTTTGTCAGTAAGGCTACAGGCATTCCTATGGCAAAAGTCGCTACGCGCGTTATGTATCAGGGAGATTTGAAAGAAGCACTCAAATTTTATGATAAATTTCATGTAGTTTACGATGAAGACAGCATACTAAAAGCTAAAATTAAAAATTATGTGGCCGTAAAAGAGGCAGTTTTTCCGTTTAATAAACTTCAAGGCGCCGATACTATTTTGGGACCTGAAATGAAATCGACCGGCGAAGTTATGGGCATAAGCAGCAGTTTTGCAGACTCATTTGCCAAAAGTCAAATAGCTGCAGGTAACATGCTGCCAAAAAGCGGCACGGTATTTTTGTCATTAACAGACGCGGATAAGATTTTTGTGAAAAAACTCGGCGAAAGTTTCAAAAAAATAGGATTTTCTATTATAGCCACAGGCGGCACACACAAAGCTTTAATAGACGCGGGACTTGAAGCGGAATTTGTCTATAAAATCAGCGAAGGGCGTCCAAATATTGAAGACAAACTTAAAAATAAAGATATCGCATTGGTGATAAATACAAGCGATAATAAATCAAGCAAAGATGATGCCAAGAAAATAAGACAGAGTGTTTTGAGACTCAATATACCGTATTTTACAACTGTTTCAGAAGCATTTGTAGCGATAGAAGCGATAGCAAATTTGCAAAAAGACGGTGGTTTAGAGCCAAAATCCTTGCAAGAGTATCTGCGAGGCTGAGTTAAAACTTGCAAATTTGTGCCGCGCTTTAAAGAGTAACGGATAAACGAGATAAAAAAGGCCGGCATTATTTCAAGCGGCGGCGTTTTGCTTATGCTTTTGGGCATATTTTTGCTATTTGCAAAAGCGCTTTATGATGATATGTCTAACGGTTATCTTATTTGCTTGCGAAGAAGCGATTTTTATCCCGTAGATAGCCGCAATATAGTTATTATCTTGGCGTTTTGACGGAGCTTTTCGGAAGGTTTAAACTTGCCAAAGCCGCAAACGATAAGAAAATATTTTACAACAGGCTAAATCTTTACTTTATCGCCGCGATTTTTCTCTTAAATCCTTCATTTTTCTCGGCGATTTGCACAGATGAAGATATTGAGGCTTTTCAAAAGATGGAGGCGGGCATTTTTTCCGTATTTTTGGTCATTTTGGGCATCTATTTTCTACTAAAAGATTCCATTTATTTTGCGAGGGTTTTTAAAAGCATACTGCCCAAAATTGTATTTGCGTTTGGCATTGTCGCTGTCATTCTGTTTTTGCCCGACTTTGCGGGATCTTTTGTTTTTATACTGCCTCTTGCGGTACAGCTAATAGCATACTTCCAAATCGTCAGAGCGCCCGCCGTGCATGAAGCCAAAAATTTCTCGTTTTTTGGGTTTTTCGCGCCGCATTATATAAAAGCTCTTTTCGTTTTACTTGCCGCTTACGCCGTTTTAGCATTTTCACTTCTTGTTGATTCGTCAGGAGCGCTGATATTTATCTTTGCCGCAGTGCCGCTTATCCTTGCTGGGTCATTGCCGCTATTGTTTCTTGAAAATTCGCCGATTAGCAAAAAAGATGTATTGCTGTTTATGCCTTCTTTAATTTTGTTTTCTGTGGCGGCGGTTACTTTAATGGTATCGGCGGCACCTGTTTTTATTTTGATTATATTGTGCATGATTATTTTGCTTGTCAATAAAAACAAGATATTGTCATGGGTTATACTTTATGCTGGTATTGGCGGCTCTATGCTATTTGAGCCTGATATTTTAAAAATGCCTATTATATATCTTGTTGTGCTCGCGCCGATTTGTTCTCTTTAACATTTTGCGTGATTTTAAAACTTCAGTGGTATAATTTCACAAAAACAGTTATCCTGCTCATGGCGGTTATATGCGCGTTGTTTGGATATGTTATACCGTTTATCATGTACGCTTAAAGGGTGAAAAATGATTTATCTCGTGCAAACTGACACAACGGCGGGCTTTTTGTCAAAGGATATGAAGGCTTTGAACGCGCTGAAAAAACGCCCCTTGGATAAACCATGCATTTTATGTTCAGCTTCATTTGGCGAGATAACTCCACGTGTCCCAAACCGCTATAAAAATCTTGTAAGACGTACTAAAAAAACAACATTTATCCTTCAAAATGGTTTTTCATTCAGGATAGTAAAAGAGGGTGCGCATGCGGCGTTTTTAAAAAAAACAGGCGCCATGTACTCTACTTCGGCAAATGAAACAGGAAAATCTTTCGATGTGGATTTTGCCAAATCAAAAGCTGATGTTATTGTGGGAGATGAAAAAGACTTTTTCGAGGGCATTCCCTCTTCAATATTGAAACTCGGACACAAACGTCTCAAAAAGATACGCTGAAATACTTTTTGTACTAGACGCGACCATTAAGTCTGTGGCAGGACAATAAAGAGTTTCATAAGCAAAAAAGTGTAATCTAAAATTAGTGAAGTTTCTGCATTTTCTATATTTGTTGTTTATTTCATTATTATAAAGAGCGTAACAATAAAATAATCTACCCCCCCCTTTTTTGTTATTACAAGCTGTAAAATGGCGTGAAAATTAAGTAATACAAAGTCGTTTGATTAGTTTTTTGAATTTTTTTGTTTTGATTTGCAGTGATATGAATGAAATATTTTATGCTGATGGATTGTCCGCCGACTACATTAACTTGCAGTGAGATAAAGCACATATGTCTTATTATACTTTTTATAATAAAGCAGAAAATAGCATAACTGTTAACATTTCCACTATTGCAATTTTCTTTGAATGACAAAAGGTTTTTATTTGCTTATTTTATTATTTCTTATCAGCTCAATCAGTCTGTTTTTGGTGTAATTTATTGGATAGATTTAATATTTTTATTCGTTTAACTCTTTATATTTATCACAGCCTATCTGCTTTTTTAAATCGCAGGCCCTACTATAATATTTTTTTGCAGCAGAATAATCTCGCTTCACACTTTTGCCCTTACTGTATAAATTCCCGATAAATAAACAACTCTTGGCAATTGTGCCCCGGCAAGCCCTCTGATGAT
>JAIRKW010000116.1 GCA_031259875.1 Campylobacteraceae bacterium | reverse complement strand
AAAGCTTTAATATCAATTATTTAGGTTTTTATGAGATTTCACGAATTTCTAATATCAAAAATAAAATTAAAATTCAATAAAACTTCGCAAAAAGATAGAAATTAAAGTTTTTTAGTTTCGAAAACAGGGCGCGAGATAAACTTCATGTAAATATGATAGATTTTTAAGTATATCGTGTCTAAATTTATTTGGCGTACACATGAAAAACTTCAAAATAAAGTTAGAAGCATTAAGTCTAGACTCAAATTTAAATTTCTACTGTTTGCCATTATGAACAAGCAGGGTAATTACTCTTCTCTTTTGTTGTTGCAATGAAGGAGTGTGATGATTGATGTGGCAATCCAATATTATAAGCGAAACATAGCAATCAAGCAATATAACGTATTAATATTTTTAGTTTTTAATTCAAAATATTGAGTTTTTTGTTTTTTCTAAATAAAGTTAAAAAACTAATTTTTTTATAGTTCTCGCGAATTACTGCGCCGCTTTGCGGCTCACAATGACATAATATATATATCCTTTGAATGATAAAAGAGATGTAAAATTATATTTTTGCAGCGATATACAATAAATGCCTCAAAATTTTAAATCTACATGCTATTTATTCAAAACTCACATCTTATTTGTTTAAAATTATTGCATCAAGACTTATTATTTTAAAAAGGATGTATTTTTTCGAATTTGCACACCTAAATCTTTACTATTCGCTCTAACTTTTTTGTAGTTTTTTAAAATCTTGCATTTTTAAAAACATCCGTAAATTCTCTTTAATTATCTTTGATTTTTATGTTGAAATTTATCATTTGCAGACAATTAAGCAGAGAAATTTGCGTGCTAAAACTGTGCTGTTTGTTTTGACTGTTTTATGCCAAAAACATCCACCGATTATTTCAGCTTTTCTGTAACTGTTTTTAAGCTTCCTTATTTTTGCCTTAACCTTTGGCGTGCAAACAGCTAGTGTATCTTTGCTGCCTCGCTTTCATTCCAGCTTTCGTTTTGAGATACCTGCGAACTTTAAAAGCGAGGTTAATAAGGGCTTAAACTCTTTCATAATTCCTAAACACAGCAAAAAGAGGCATGGATTTTTTCTTTCTGAAAAGCTTCATAACTTCCACACGCAAGATTTGAGATTTCTGCGCAAGGTTTTGAAACTTACGCATTATCTCTTTAATCCACTATTTTTAGCTTCCATCTCCCTTAATCTTTAGGCTCTTATCAAAACTCATACTTCACATTTGCGAAAAATTGACGCCCCATAGAGTATCCGCTGCTTCCTCTTGAAGCGATAACGCCGTAATATGCATCGGCGTCATTTTTCCTATTTAAAAGATTTAAGATGTCCACTTTCAATTTAAGTATATTGTTTTTGATTTTAAAATTAACTGTTGCAGATAGGTCAATATTAAAGATATCGCCGTAGTTTGTTTCTTCAAATGCAACCGTGCGAATGCCATCGGGGTCATTGTGTCCAAATCCTGCAAGTCGTATCATTCCTTTTGAACCTGACTGATATCTAAATACTCCGTCTAAGTCAAAATAGTTAAAACGGGCTTTATGTGTATATGTAACTACCCAAGGACTATTGAAATCAGAAGAGCTTTTTACATTGTGCATAGGCATTAAATTGCCATTATAAGTTATGTGCGTAGTAGAAACAGTACCTCCCAAATCATCATAATCATAATCGCTTACAGGGTCAAAACCATTGGTTTTACTCTTTGACTTTGTTGCTGAAAGTTCCGACTCATGTTCGCCTGCCATTCCCAAATTATATTTTTTTGAGATTAAAAATGTAAGCCCCCAATAACTGCTCTCTCCGCTGTTTTGGAACTCTTTATAAGTATCCATATTGCCTTTTGCGCGTACGCTTCTAATCTCTTTTTTGCCTTCCTTGTTTACCAGTTTGGCTTCAAAAAGCGTATCATAGAGTTTTAATGAAGCCCCGATATTCAGTTCGTCCGAGTATGGGGTTTCAAGGTCTCCTAAGTTGTGTTGAGGATTGTCGCTTCTTACGGGGTCATGAACCCATGGAGTTGTTGCATTGTCTCTGTGCGAATCATATACTTTGATGGGCAGATACGTGGCATAAGAGAGTATTTGAGCGCCGTAATATCTGTTATATCCGCCGTAAATATTTAGCATGTCATCGTCAAAAACATCTGCATTTGCAAAAAATCTCCATGCTATATCTATATTGTCCGCTATACTGTCTTTTGATATGCGAAGACCAGGTATAAGGTAGAATCTATCTATAGTTATATTGTCTTCTGCAAACAGCGCAGCGGCATTGTAGCTCATATCTCTTTTTTGCTGCATGCCGCTGACAGTTCTTATAGAATATTGCGAACCTTCCAATATGCCGTTATCTTTGCTGCCTGTTACAGTTGGGTCGGCATTTCCTGCATAAAATATAGTATATTTGCCTCTTACAGCTTCTATTTTGTTATATTCGGCTTCAATGCCGGCTTTTAATTTGTGTTCCAAAATCCCGTTTTGTATTTCGTCAAACTCAAAAATACTTTTATATCCTATGCTCTGTTTATCTTGTGTATAATCGCCAAAAGCGCCTTCATAAGAGTTTTGTCCCATACCCCAATTCAGGTAACCGTTGCTAGGAATTGTGTTATCCCACTGGTTGACAAAATCCATGTCGCTATCTCTTGAAGCCTCATTTTTTTGGTAATTTATCGTATTTTTAAGTTTTCCCAGTGCAAAGTCGTTTTCCATATAATATATGAGTGTATATCCGCCGCCTATCATAGTAAAATCCGAATCTCTATAAAGAGGCTGAAACAGCGTATGTTCATATGGAGCGTAAATACCTGTGAGGCTCGCTTTGAAATCGTCAAGTCCATTTGTATTCAACTTCACAAGGAAATTTTCATTTTCCCTAAATGTCTCTCTTTTTTCATACACGCCATTGACCATATAAGTTGACCAGAGCGGGATTTTTGACTCTTCTTTGCCGTAACTTAGCACAAGTCCGAGATTGTCGGTTATCGGACCGTCTGCTGAAATGGTGTACTCATGTTTTGTAAATTTTGGCTGTAACTGTGCTGAAGATGTAGTGTTTAAAGCATTTTCCTCTGTCTGTGTCCAGTGAAACTTTGTCCAACTATCGCTTGTATAACGGTAATTTGCATAGATATGCCATCTGTCAGTACTTGCATCTTTTATCTTTGCGTTAATCACACCGCCTAAAAACCCGCCGTATTCAGCGCCTATATTTTCAGTATAAACCTCAACCGTATCAATAAGATTTGTATCTAAAAAAAGCGATTGAGCTTCTCCTGTTGGTTGACCGCTTTGAGCTGTAGCATAATTTAGCGGCAGACCGCTCGGATTTATATTGTTATTGTTACTTACACCATTAATCAAAAAGCTGTTTTCATAATGCTTTGCTCCGTTTATGGAGATTTTGGGCGGCGCTATCTCTCCGCCTGTCGCGCTGCTTCTTGATGTTTGGTCATACTGTATGTAAGATTTGCTGCGCAGCAAATCGGTTATGGTATTTGTCGCCGAAGGAGCATTTTTGATATAGTCACTGTCTAT
>JAIRKW010000015.1 GCA_031259875.1 Campylobacteraceae bacterium | reverse complement strand
GCGGTTAAAGCCTTTTTATCGGCTTCTATAAGGTCGTACATGCCGGCGCTGCACTCTCCTGTTCCTCTTCCTTTGAGTGAGAAAATCTCTTTTGCAAAGTAGTCGTAATATGGATTTTTATCTTCCTCAAACGGTGGAACATAAGAGTATTTTTGAGCAAGTTCTGCTATTTTTTGCTCGCCGGTGCTATCTATCCAATCCGCAAAACTCTCATAGTCTTTTTTGATTTTTATCCAAAACTCCAAAAGCTCTGCTGTAAATGAGGGCAGATGATATGCGCTCACATCGGCTATTTTTTTGCCAAAACGCGTGATGTTTTCGCCTGTTTTTGCACCTCCCAGTATATTGTAAGCAGGATACGGGTTTGAACCTTCGCGTAATACTTTGCCAAAAAACCCAAGGTCTGCTATGGCGTGTCTGCCGCAGCTGTTAGGACAGCCTGACATATGGATTTTGAAGCCTTTGAGTTCGTCAAGATTCACATTGTGTTTTATCAGCGCTTTTTCTACAGCTTTTATCGCTCCTCTTGGTATGGTTATACCAAGCTGGCAGGTGGCGGCTCCCGTGCAAACCACACTGTCGCCTATAACGGCGGGTTTTGTTACAAGAGGTGAAATATCTTTTAAAAGCGGATAAAGTGAAACGAGCTCGTCTGCATGGAGATTTCTAATGTATATATTTTGGTCGCTTCCAAATCTCAAAACATCTCTGTTTTCGGCGATTTCATCAAGCTTTAAAGCCAGTTTTTTGGCATTTTGCGCATCCAAATCCCCCAAAGAGAGCGGAACTTTAGCGCAAAAATAACCCTCCTGCTTTTGAGCGTACACATATCTATCCCACCAAAGCTTCTCCTCTTCGCTTAGCGTTGGAAAATCACCGTTTTTTGACGCGGTAACTTCCGGAAGCTCTTTTATCTCAATCTGCCAATTGCCTTCATTTTTGATTTTATCTATCTTGGCGTTTACAAGTTTTCTAAACTCCTCTTCCCCAAGCTCTTCAAATAAAAATCTAAGCCTTGCGGCGTTTTTGTTTTTTCTGTTTCCTTTTTCGTCAAACACCTCTTTGATGGCCTGAGAGAGCAGAAAAATCTCGCTCTCATCTAAAAAATCTATAAAAAGGCGTCCGACTCTTGATTTTGCCCCCATGCCTCCGGCCACAAAAACGCTAAAACCTCTTTTGCCCTCTTTTATTTTTGCTATAAATCCTACGTCTACAAATGTCGCTCCGCCTCTATCGGCGCTGCTGCCGCTGAAAGCTATCTTGTATTTTCTGGGAAGCGAATACGAATCCTTCCTCTCCAGCATCTTTGAAGTTAGAGCAAGCACATGAGGCGTTACGTCAAAAACTTCATCTTTTGCAACTCCGGCGTATGGGTCGGCTGTGATATTTCTTACCGTATTTCCGCCGCCGCCTCTGCCGGTTACTCCTGTCTCATGCAAGACTTTGATTACATCTAAAAAATCTTTGAGTTTGACATAATGAAGCTGTACGCCGCCTCTTGTTGTAACATGCAAAATGGAATTTGCATATTTTTGAGACAGATTTGAGAGTTCAAGCAGCTGTTTTGGCGTGATAACTCCGCCGCCAAGCTTGACTCTTACCATATAAGTATCGCTCTTCCTTTGCTCGTATATGCCAAACGGCACGCGAATGGTTTTAAACGCCAAAGCGTCTAAAGAACCGTTTAAAAAGTCGTTATACTGCTTTGTAAATGCCGTAAAATCGTTGTCTACTGACTTTGGGATATTGTATCCGCTCATTGTAAAACCTCCACTTCCTCTTTTGTTGCTTCCCCGCTTTTTATCTTAAATGATTTAAGTTCAGGCGTATCCTGCGCCAATGAGATGATGATGTAACTGATATTTGGGTCATATGCCAGCCTTATATCCTCTTGCGACGGGCGTGCAGGTGTTACGGGATGTGAATGGTAGCAGGCTATAAGACGAAGCCCCAGCTTGTTTGCTTCCTTGAAAGCGTCAAACTGCTCTTTTGGGTCAAAGCTGAAATGCTCTTCGCTGTTATCGGCATTTGTCATCTCATATAATGCCTTCACTTCAGAACCAACTCCTGCCAAATATCCGCAAGCCTCTATCGGAGCTTTGCTTTGCGCATGTTTTATCATGTCATCATATATATTTTTAGGAATTTTTATCATTTTTCACCTCGCACACAGCCTGTTCATAATCTCTCAAATGAGTTATGCCATCATTCCCGCAGACTCTGCATTTTGGATTTTTGCTAAGTTTCACGTTTCTAAATGTCATACTTTTTGCCTCAAAACTAAGAAGCGTATCGTACAATGGCTTTCCAACGCCCGTGATGAATTTCAAAGCTTCGGCAGCTTGTATGGTTCCAAGCATTCCCGCTACTGCTCCAAGTATTCCGGCAGTTGAGCATGTAGGCACAACGCCTGATGGCGGTGGAGCGTTAAAAACACATGCGTAACACGCGCTTTTATACGGATTTATCGTCATGGTTTGACCCGAAAAGCGCAAAATTCCTCCGTGCGAATAGGGTTTGCGCGCTAAAACGCATGCGTCGTTTATCAAAAACTTAGTTGCAAAATTGTCCGTGCCGTCTATGATAAAATCATAAGGTTTGATGATATCCAAGATATTGTCCGCACTTATCATAGTATGGTAAGTATTTACCTTTATGTGCGGATTGATTGAGAGCATTTTTTGTTTTGCAGATTCTACTTTTGGAATGCCTACATCATTTGAGGCATGTATGATTTGACGCTGGAGATTGCTTATATCCACAACATCGCCGTCTGCTATGCCTATTTCACCCACGCCCGCTGCGGCAAGATAAAAGGCTATGGGAGAGCCAAGCCCTCCTGCTCCGATGATTAAGACTTTGCTCTTTAAAATCTTCTCCTGCCCCTCTATGCCGACATCTTCCAATATAATGTGTCTGGAGTATCTCTCTAACTCTTCATCGCTCCAATCTCTCATGCTCCACCGCCCATAAAATACAAAAAGTTGATAACATCATTCTCTTTTAAAAATGTCTCCTCATACTCGTGCTGTCTTAAAAACTCATCATTTAATTGTACCGATACCATATCGGGCATCTCAACCTTTTCAATTTTTAAAAGCTCCGCTACGGAAAGTTTGCCTTGCAAAAACTCTTTTGTGTCGCCGTTGATATTTATCTTCATCTTTTTCTCCTGTATAGTTTGTTTAATCCTAAATTGACGTTTTTTCTCTTAGATTTGATACAAAATCTGATTTTGGTCTGTAAATCTATGAGGAAAATGCTTTTTCAAAAGCGCAAACAGCTCCTCTTCGAAATTACCCTTTTCTTCGCCTTGTTCAGATATATTTTCAAGAACTATTCCGCCGCCCACAGCGTCAAAATTGTCCACTAAAACAAATCTCCCCAAAACAGCATTATCATAAAAACTTGAAAGCGCCGTTGGGTGGGACAAAGAGAGTATCACACTACCGCACTCGTTTTTTTTCAAATCAGTACGCTCATGAGCTCCCTGCTCATCGCCTAAAACCCTCTCTATCTTCTCAAGCTTTGCGTTTACTTTAGCCGCGCCCAATTTCAAGAGATAATTTTTGTGAAATACTAAAGGGTGATGTCCCAGCCAGATGAGGTTTGCGCGTATTTTTGAGCTTACATGCACCAAAGCGTTTTCGTCCGCTTTTATCATCACTTCTCCGCTTTTGACATAAATCTCCTCTTTGAGCGTAAAGCCAACTGCTTCATTGGTTTTAGCTTCTGTTTTAGGGGGTGCATTCCAAACTTCTATGTTTTTTATGTGAGCCTCTTTATTTGAGGGCAGAAATTTTACAAAATCCCCCGTTTTTATTTCGCCGCTTACGATAGTGCCGGCATATATCCTTCTGTCGTCATTGTCGTTGCTGAAACGGTAAATATCCTGCAAAGGCATAGCAAAAAACGAATCCTCGTTCGAGGGCAGATTGTTAAAGCCGTCCAGCACTTCCAATATAGTTTTGCCCTGATACCAAGACATTTTTGAAGACGCCCGCGCGATATTTTCACCCTCTCTTGCGCTTACGGGGATAAATGCCACAGGCTTTACATTTAAGGAGTTCAGATACTCTTCATACTCGTTTCTTATCCTTCTAAAAGCCTCTTCATTATAATTTAACGCGTCAAGTTTATTGACAGCTACAAGAACCTGCGAAATGCCAAGCAAAGATAAAAGCAGTCCGTGTCTTTTAGAGTTTTCAGCTACGCCCTCAACAGCGTCTATGACAAGTACGGCAGCTACTGCGCGCGACGCTCCGCTTAGCATATTTCGCAAAAACTCAATGTGTCCGGGCGCGTCAATGATGACATATTCTCTTAATTTGCTTTTGAAAAAAATCCGGGCGCTGTCTATCGTGATACCCTGTTTTTGTTCATCTTCAAGGGCGTCAAGCAGCATGGAGTATTCAAAAACCCTGCCGTTTTTTTCACATGAAGCCTTAACGCTCTCAAGCTTTCCTTTCGGAAGCGACGCCGTATCTGCCAAAAGACGCCCCACAAGCGTACTTTTGCCGTGGTCTACATGTCCTGTTATGACTATATCCATACGCTCTTTTTCGTTAAATATCAAATCTTTTGGTCTGCTCATTTATATGCCTTTTTTATTTTCATCAACATGTAAGTTTTTTGCGCTTTTACAGCATTTTTGCATTTTTCCCAGACTTTTGTGATATGTGTCTTTTTTAAAAACTCTCGCTTGAACGCGATGATATACGATAAATTATCGCTGTGGATTTTCGCATTTTTACTCAAAAATCGGCAGAGTGCTATACGTTTCTTTTGAAAGTTTTCGTAAATCGCGGCAGCAGTGCACGCTATTTTTTCTGCGACGAAACGGCTCATAGCGGCAGCCGTCTGCACAAATCTGACAGACAATAAAAAATATATGGCCGTATGCGCCAGATGGCTGAATAGATATTTTTTCGCCTGCGCGGGAATACCGCATAATTTATACAAAGGCGCATTTTTATAAAATGTAAAAACAGCACAAAAAAAATAGTCATTTGTGCTTTCCAAATGTTTTTCCTGCCCAAAGTTAATATCACTCATAACGCGCATCCTTTGAAACGTATTTGCTGCAAAAACAGCAAAATCTTCTGCATCATGCTATGAGCTTTTTTTCTTAAGATTTTTGTACCATTGCTTCGGCTCTTTGCGGTATATGTACCAAAACTCTTGATTGGCTGTCGAAATGATATGCGGCAAACAGAAAGAATGCCGCGCGGCGAACAACTGCTTAATTGAACTTTTAACTCTGATAAAAACGGCGTCGTCAAAAGCGTGGTATACGGCAGGGCATTGCTTATGGAGCACACTTTTTGAATTGCCCTCATGCCGCGGGAAATGATATGCTTTGAGCGTTCAGGCAGACACTCTTTTGCCTGCGGCTTAGTTGTAACCTCTTTTGCTTCCAATGTGCCGCCGCTCTTTATTTTGACAAAAAAAGTACTTTTTCCGCGATAGACATTTTTATCTGCCAAAACCGTTTGCGTATCATTTTTAATCATTGCGCTTTTCCTTGCTTGAGAGTGAAATTTCACTCATTTTGCCGCTGCACAGATTGAGGATTTTGCGAAAAGAGAAAGTTTTATAGATTTTTGCGCATTGCAAGATTGCAAAACAAGCGTTGAGGATTTTTCCAAAATCTCCCGTTTTGCCGCATTTATACCGCAAAGCCGCTTGAATATTTTCTGCCTGCTTAATGGCATAATTATAAGTTTTGCAAAAAGAGAAAGTCTGCTTCCATTCGCTTGATACGCTTTTGGCGATAAGCTTGCGTTGGAGGGCAAATGAAGTCTGTTTTTGTCTTGCAGGTTTATTTTTATCGTCTTTAATTATTGCAGCCGCCATCACATATATCCTTCTTTTCTCAATGCTTCCAATGTGCCGCCGCCCTCAATATCCTGTGCGCGTCCCGAACGTTCGGCTATATCTTTAAATTTACCGCTTGTGAGCTCCTCTATAATCTCTTTTGGATTTTTAGCTTCACTCTCAACAGGGCTTGTACATGGATAACAGCCCAAAGAGCGGTATCTTTTGCCCTCTCCTTGATTAAAATATACAGGGATTACGGGGATATTTTCTCTTTGTATATACTCCCAGATATTAAGCTCTGTCCACTCCAAAAGAGGATGGACTCTTACATGCGTTTTTGGCGCAAATTCGGTTTTATAGAGATTCCAAAGTTCGGGCGGCTGTGTGCTTGCGTCCCATTCGCTTTTTTCATCGCGCGCGGAAAATACTCTCTCTTTCGAGCGGCTTCCCTCTTCGTCGCTTCTTACTCCGACTATGACGGCATTGTAAGCGGGAGCATTTTTTACTTCGCTCCATTTGTCGGTTTTAGGGTCGTAAACCAATCTCTCCCAACTGCCCTCAAGCGTATGCTTTAAAGCTGTGCTTTTTAACTCTTTGCAACAGGATATCCTGTCAAGTCCGTTTACAAAAGTTCTTCCCTCTGCCAGCGCTTTTTTGTTCTGTCCTACGACAAGGCGCAGTTTCAACTCTTTGGCTGTTTTGTCTCTATAGGTTATCATTTCCGGAATTTTAAAGCTCGTGTCCACATGTATAAGTTCAAAAGGGACATGCCCTAAAAATGCTTTTTTGGCAAGCCACAATAAAACGGTGCTGTCTTTGCCGATAGACCAGAGCATGCCGATATTTTTGAATGACTTGTAAGCCTCTCTTATGATAAATATGCTTTGAGACTCTAATTTGTCAAGTTTATCCATGCTGTTCCTTTATGTGCAGACCGCACTCTTTATGTTCGGGATTTTCCCACCACCATCTGCCTGCCCTTATATCCTCGCCGTCTTTTACGGCTCTCGTACACGGCTTACAGCCTATGCTTTTAAAGCCTTGCAGATACAAGGGATTAAGAGGCAGATTATACTCTTTTATATAATCAAACAATTTCTCATCGCTCCAAGACGCGATAGGATTTATCTTAAAAAGATTGAACTTTTCATCATACTCTACGATTTTAAGCTCGCTTCTTGTAACGCTCTGCGCCGAGCGAAGTCCCGTTATCCATGCGCTTTTGCCTTTCAGCGCGCGAGAGAGGGGCTCAACTTTTCTTATATGACAGCAAAGATGACGGTTTTGTAAACTCTCTCTCATGCCCCAATCTCCAAGCTTTCTTTCCAAATCTTTCACATTGTCAATTTTTGGCAGATACTTTTTTATTGGTATATTGAAAAACTCTTCTGTCTCTTTGTGAAGTTTTTTACACTCGTCAAAAAGTTTTCCCGTGTCTAACGTAAAAACTTCCAAAGATTTTATCTTACACTGCGATAAAAGATGTAAAACCGCCGTATCTTCTGCTTGATAGCTGAACGAAAGAGCGATTTTGCCATCTATCTTACTTACGATTTGCTGAAGTAAATCCAACATAATAACTCCATAGATTTTGATTTATATAACGTAGTCGCTCCAATTTTCGTCTGAAGTGTATATCTTAGCTCCTATAAATCGGATGTAAACACTATTTTGATTTGAACTTTTTATATTTGCCCACTCTTTTTTGTCTATATCGGCTTCTATCTCTTTACCGCCTTCAACAGTTTGAAGCTCTACTCTTACGCGGCTTCCTAAAATCCTGTAAGCATTTATTTTCGCCTCTATGGATTTTCCGTCTTCATTTGTGATAGTTATCTTAACATCGTGCGGTCTTATAAAAAATGAAACGTCCTCTTCTTGCCTGTTCGCTTCATCCAGCCGCAAAGCGCCCTTTTCAAGTCTTGCGTGAAATAGATTGACATTTCCCAAAAAGCCGTATACAAAAGGGTTGACAGGGTTGTCGTAAACCTCTTCGGGCGTGCCTATCTGCTCTATTTTGCCTTTATTTAAGATGACTATCTTGTCCGAGACTTCCAGAGCCTCTTCCTGGTCGTGAGTTACAAAAACGCTTGTTATATGTATCTCATCATGCAGATATCTAAGCCAGCGTCTCAGTTCCTGCCTTACTTTAGCGTCAAGTGCACCGAACGGTTCGTCCAAAAGTAAGACTTTGGGTTCTACCGCTAATGCTCTTGCAAGCGCCACTCTTTGCTTTTGGCCGCCTGAGAGTTCGCTTGGAAGGCGGTTTGCCAAAGGCTCCAGCTGTACCATTTTAAGCAGTTTAAATACTTTATCTTTTATCTCTTCTCTGTTTGGCCTCACGGAGCGCGGGCGGATTTTCAGTCCGAATGCTATATTATCATATACGCTCATATGCTTAAAAAGCGCATAGTGCTGAAATACAAATCCTACTTTTCTGTCTTTTGTAGGTTTATTTGTGGAGTCTTCCCCAAAAAATCTTATAGAGCCGCTGTCGGGATTTTCAAGTCCTGCGATGATTCTAAGAAGCGTTGTTTTACCCGAGCCTGACGGTCCTAAAAGCGCTGTTAATTCGCCGTTTGGTATCGTAAGACTCATATCGTCAAGCGCGGCAAATGTGCCGAAATTTTTACTTATATGTGAAATCTCTATACTCATAAATATCCTTATTCAAAAGCCTTAAAAGCTCTTTTCCTTTGCAAAGCTATAAAATGCTCAATAATCGTCTTTACAATCAATGTTACAAGAGCCAGCAGTGTCAGCAAAGACGCGACCGCAAAACTTGCCGCGAACAGATACTCATTATAAAGCACCTCTATATGTAAAGGCATAGTCATCGTAACGCCTCTTACGAGTCCAGATACTACCGCTACCGCGCCAAATTCCCCCATAGCTCTGGCATTTGTAAGCACAATACCATATAAAAGTCCCCATTTGATATTTGGAAGCGTAACTTTAAAAAACGTCTGCAAACCGCCCGCACCCAGAGTCAAAGCCGCCTCTTCATCGTCTTTACCCATCTCCTGCATCAAAGGTATCAACTCGCGCGCTACAAAAGGAAATGTTACAAAAGCAGTCGCCAAAAAAAGTCCGGGAAGAGCAAATACTATCTTTACATTATGCTCTATCAGATATTCGCCAAACCACCCCGACGCTCCAAACAACAAAATAAATATAAGTCCCGCGATAACAGGCGATATGGCAAAGGGCACTTCTATGAGAGTGGTGATGATATTTTTGCCTTTAAAGTCAAACTTAGCGATAGCCCATGCCAGCAATACGCCAAAAAATGTATTAACAGGCACGGTAACAGCGGCTACTATAAGAGTAAGCTTGATAGCCGACCATGCGTCGCTCTCCCTTATCGAGGCAAGATATGTCAGCGCGCCTTTTGCAAAAGCTTGAGTAAATATAGTATACAAAGGCAAAAAAACAAAAACAGTCAAAAACAAAAATACTACGATTAAAACAGCAGGCTTTATCCATGCGGGCTCTTTAGAGAAAGCTTTTGTTTTTGCGGAGTCGGTTACTATATTCAGTATCGTGATAAATACGAATATTACGCCCAAAGCCGTCCAATTTCCGCTCACAAATATATAAAAAGCCAAAATCAAAACGCCTGCAATAAAAAGTATCAAAGGCTTTAACCAACTTTTAGCCGTTCCGACGAAAACCGCCGCAGTCGCCGCAAAAATCGCACTATGTTTAAATGCAATGAAAAATTTGCCGACTTCAAACCAATAGAGCGCAAAGAGTACCACAGATGTAAACAAAAGCGCATATACAAACGTTTTTCTTATATGATTTCGTGTCAAGCTGCTGATAGTTTTTCCCATCAAAGCCCCTTTTTTCTGCGCTTGGCAAAAGTCTGCAAAAAATTGATAAGAAGCAGTAAGATAAATGCCGCGATAAGCATTATCACACCTATGACGCTTGCTCCGACATAATCAAACTGCATAAGCTTTTTGACGATAAGAAGCGGGACTATCTCGCTCTCATACGGGATATTGCTCGCTATAAATATAACCGAGCCGTACTCGCCAAGACCTCTTGCAAATGCCAAAGCAAAACCTGTAAGAAGTGCCGGATATATAGTCGGAAATATAACTTTTAGAAAAATCTGATAAAAATTTGCGCCAAGAGAGCTTGCCGCCTCTTCCAACTCTTTATCAAGCTCTTCTATGACAGGCTGAACTGTGCGTACGATAAAAGGAAGTCCTATAAATACAAGCGCTATAATTATGCCCGCTTTTGAGTAAGCGACATTAAAATCAAACGTCTCCAAAAATCCAAAATATGCCGCCAATGAGTTTAGCTTGTCCGTAAGTGACTGCAAAAAATCGCCCAAAACTCCATTTGGCGAAAATATATATGCAAGCGATATGCCCGCCACTGCTGTTGGCACTGCAAAAGGCAGGTCTATGACAGAATCTACTATGCGCTTGCCCCAAAAATCATATCTTGTTAAAACCCACGCGATGATGAGCCCAAAAAAGCAGTTTATAAGAGCGGCCGTGAAGCTTGCCCCAAAAGAGATTTTAAGAGCTGTTGTAATTCTGGAATCCGTCAGCGTCTCCAAAAACTTTTCCCACGGCATTTGCGTAGAGTAGAGAACAAGCGCGCTTAAAGGGATAAGTATCAAAAACGACATATATGTCAAAGAGAGTCCTAAACTTATGCCAAAGCCCGGAAGCTTGGGATTGCTTTTTTTGTATCCTATCTTATTTGTAAGAGCCGCTATCAAAGTGAA
>JAIRKW010000144.1 GCA_031259875.1 Campylobacteraceae bacterium | reverse complement strand
CGTTCGGTTGTAAGCTCCATTGCGGGCACTACCATAGACCCTGTTGATGAGACGATGATATATGAGGGCGTGAAATTAAATTTTGTAGATACAGCAGGCATTAGAAAACGCGGCAGGATAGAGGGCATTGAAAAATATGCGCTGAATAGAACCCGCTCAATGCTTGAAAGAGCCGATATAGCGCTGCTCATTTTAGATGCGAGCGAACCTTTGACGGAGTTGGATGAGAGGATAGCAAGCCTGATAGACGAATATGAGCTTGGCTCAATCATAGTCTTAAACAAATGGGATAAAGCTATGAGCTCTTACGAAGAAAGCGTTAAAGAGCTTCGGTATAAATTTAAATTTTTATCCTATGCGCCGGTTATAACGCTTTCAGCTCTTTCAAAAAAAAGAGTGCATAAGATAAATGAGTTTATCATTCGTATTTTTAACAACTACAGCTTTAGAATTCCAACTTCAAAACTAAATGAAGTCATCAAAGACGCTGCGATAAAACATCAAATACCATCCGATAAAGGCAGGCTTGTAAAGATATATTTTGCCACGCAGTTTGATATCAAACCGCCGCGTATCGCGCTTGTGATGAATCGTCCCAAAAGATTGCATTTTAGCTACAAAAGGTATTTGATAAATAAGCTAAGAGAAGCTTTTGGGCTTGAAGGTTCGCCTGTCATTTTGATTCCGCGTGCAAGAGGGGAGAAAGATGAAGGCATTGACGAGTAATATTATCTTTATAGGCTTTATGGGAGCAGGCAAAAGCACTTTGGCAAAAGCATTGGCAAAAGAGCTTAAAAGTGTCTGTCTTGATACGGACAAAATCATAGAAAATATGGAAGGCAAAAAGATAAAAAAGATTTTTGATGAGAGAGGTGAAGAGTACTTTAGAAAATTAGAAAAAAGAGTCGCGCTGTGGCTTGAAAAAAGTGTACAAAATACTATCATTTCAACAGGCGGCGGCTTTATCCATGTAGAAAATCTCAACAAAATCGGTAAAGTCATATATCTAAAATCAAGTTTTGAAGGTATCGTGAAAAGATTGAAAACTCACCCGCAGGCTAAGAAGAAAATTGCCAAGCGTCCGCTTTTGCAGGATACAAAAAAAGCAGAAGAGTTATTTAAAAAAAGAGAGAGTTTGTACGAAAGAAAAGCCAATTTCACAATAGATGTAGAAAAATTTAAAAATGAAAAAGAGATTGCAAAAGAGCTGGTGAAGCTTATTTTGGCCTAAAAACTTTGCCTTGTTTTGCTATAATACCAAAAAAGCATTTTAAAGTTTTATTTTTGATTATTGCGGTAAGTTTGGGCGGTAAACAAAGTACGCTTCTAAAATTATTCTATGAATCAAAATATCGGCTGTTAAAAACAAGCAGTCTTTGGCTTAAAATTGTACTGATGAATATTTTAAAATAAAGTTTTTAGGGAAATCATACATGAGAACATTAACGGGTATCCAGCCATCAGGTGCGCTTCATATAGGCAACTATTTCGGCGCGATTAAACAGATGTTGGATTTGCAAAAGAGTGATGAGCTTTTTTTGTTTATTCCGAATTTACATGCGTTGACAACTTCGAAAGATGCAGAAGTCTTAAGAACTAATACCCTTGATGCGGCAGCAACTCTGCTCTCTTTGGGCGTAGAGCCCGATAAAACGACTTTTTGGGTGCAGTCAGACGTCAAAGAGGTACTTGAACTCTACTGGATACTATCTGCTTATACTCCTATGGGACTGCTGGAAAGAGCTCATGGCTATAAAGATAAAATCGCCAAAGGCATTTTGCCAAACCACGCGCTTTTTTCATATCCTGTGCTGATGGCTGCCGATATTTTGCTTTACAGCGCAAATAGAGTTCCTGTGGGCAAAGACCAAATCCAACATATAGAGATTGCGCGCGATATAGCTATAAAATTTAATAACGAACACGGTGATATCTTTACTGTCCCTGAGGCTAAAGTAGAAGAGAATTTAGCTCTAATCCCAGGCATTGACGGAGCCAAAATGAGTAAAAGCTACGGCAATACGATAGATATATTTTTAAGCGAAAAAGAGTTGAAATCAAGAGTAGGCAAAATAGTAACGGATTCAACACCTGTAGAAGAACCCAAAGACCCATATACTTGCAATGTTTTTGCATTGGCAAAACTATTTTTGGACAAAAATGCACAAGATGAATTGGCCGAGCGTTACAAAAAAGGTGGTGAGGGGCACGGTCACTTTAAAGCGTATCTGAAAGAACTTATCTGGGACTATTTCGCCCCGCACAGAGAGAGAAAAGCTTACTATGACCAGCATCACGGCGATATAATAGATATATTAAGAGAGGGCGCATATAAAGCAAGAGAAATTGCTCTGCCTATGATAGACAAGATACGTCAAAGTGTTGGAATTTACCGCTAAGGAAAAATATGCTTGATTTAAAACTGCTTCAAAATGATTTTAATACCGTCTTAAAAGCGCTTGAAAAAAAACATGTCAACTCTTCACTGCTTGAAGAGCTTAAAAAACTATCTTTATCGCTGAAACAAAAACGTCAATATTTAGAGTCTTTGCAGACAGAGCAAAATGCAGACAGTAAGCTTTTCGGGCAGCTCATGAGGGATAAAAAAGACACGAGCGAATTAAAAGCAAAACTTGACGCCAACAAAGAGGCGATAACTCTTGCAAATGAAGAGGTAAAAAATGTTGAAGATGACCTTGCTGTTATAGCCTCTACCGTACCAAACGCTCCGGATGATGATGTGCCTGATGGAAAAGATGAAAATGATAATGTTATTTTAAAAAATGTGCTTGATATACCAAAATTTGATTTTATCCCAAAAGAGCATTTTGAGCTGGAGTCAAGCTGGATAGACTTTGAAAGAGGCGTGAAGCTTGCCAAAAGCAGATTTAGCGTTTTGAAAAATGACGGAGCAAAACTTGAGCGGGCTTTGATAAATTATATGCTTGATTTTAATGCAAAGCGCGGATTTAAAGAGGTAAATGTTCCTTATATCGTTAACAAAGAATCACTTTTTGGAACAGGTCAGCTGCCTAAATTTGAAGAAGATTTGTTTAAGATAGAAGGCGAAGAGCTGTTTCTCATCCCAACATCTGAAGTTCCCGTGACCAATCTGTTTAGAGATGAGATATTGAACATTGAAGATTTGCCGATAAAACTTACATGTTACACAGCGTGTTTCAGGAAAGAAGCAGGAAGTGCAGGACGCGATACAAGAGGTATGATAAGACAGCACCAATTTGACAAAGTTGAACTTGTCTCTATAACAACTCAAGAACAAAGCGGCAAAGTATTTGACGAGATGCTTTCATGCGCTTCGGATTTATTGAGTTCTCTTGGATTGGCACATAGACATATTTTGCTTTGCGGAGGCGATTTAGGTTTTAGCGCGGCAAAGACTGTGGATTTGGAAGTGTGGTTTCCGGGACAAAACAGATACCGCGAGATAAGCTCCGTGTCAAATACAAGGGATTTTCAAGCCAGACGAGCCAAAATCCGCTATAAAAGCGACAAAAAAAATCTG
>JAIRKW010000103.1 GCA_031259875.1 Campylobacteraceae bacterium | reverse complement strand
CCTGTCGTATGTAGATTTGTAAGTGCCATTTTTATCTCCTAAGTTTATTTGTACTTTAAATACCTTTCAGTATTTGGATTAGCTCTTGTTAAAATACAAACATCGTTTTTTGTGTTGTCAGGATTGTATTTAACTAGAGCAACTATATTTCCGCTATTTAACATTATATATGGGCTATATCTGTATCTATTATCAACCAGAAGTTCAATTGTGCCAAACACGGCGAGAAAATAATTATTGTCAAATTTAAGAGGATATGGTTCAGGATCAACAAAACCACCAAGTCCTTTTTCTCTTATATATGCATAATTGGTTTGATTGTTGTTGTATAAAAAATGACTTGCGGATTTTGTAAAAGTATATCCGCAAAATCCGTCATTTATAACATTTTTTTGATTTGGTAACTGCAAATTCAATAACTCTATCTCTTTAGTTACCCATCCAAAGTTTTTACTTTTGAACGGAATATGCTCTTCTATACTCTTTCCATCTTCTTTTGTTGTATATTTAATATCGGGCATAATATACTCTTTATATTGTGCATTCCATAAAAACACCCCTTCATCCTTGCCGTCATTATTAATATCAAAATAATTTATAAAAATATCACCAACATCTTTTTCTTCTTTTTGTATCTGTTTCCACTCCACCCAATTAAACTCTTTATGTCTTGAGAGATTTATTTCTTTATATTGTTTAAGGTCGTTGTTTAAAAGATTTGCAAACCAATTGCAAGTTTTATTGTCTTCGGAGTAGATTATATTGAAGCCGTCAGGTTGTAAGAAAAAAGTTTTTTTTGTGTATTCGTATTGTAATGTGATAACACATTTGTCTACTTTTTTGCAATCTTCTTGTAATTTTTTTAACCAAGCGATTTGTCTTTTCTTTAAATCTTCTTTGTCTTTAAGAGTCTTAGCCCCAGACAGAACATTTTTATATGCGATATTTAATTCTTCATCAAGCTTTGAAAGTTTTTCATCTGAGCATACAAGTTTTTCAACATCTGTTTTAGCTTTTTTGCAGTCAAAACTTGCGGAGAATAGCGAAGTAATTATTAAACATATAATTAATATTATCTTTTTCATTTTTACTATTCTTCCTCATACTTTAAATATTTTTCGCTATTTAGATTAGCTCTTGTTAAAATACAAATATCGTCTTTTGTGTTGTTAGGATTGTATTTAGCTAAAGTAACTATATTTCCGCTGTTGAACATTGAATATTGCCGATATCTGTTGTCAAAACGTTCAATTACACCAAATATGGCGATATAATATTTATTGTCAAATTTAAGCGGACGTGGCTCCGGATAAGCAAAACCATTGCCACCGCTTCGTCTTATGTATACATAAGCGCCTTGATTATTTGATAAAACTGTTGCTGTATTGTTATGAAAAAATTCACCAATGTATTTAGCAAAAATATAGCCGTAATAGCCATTGTTTATAACATTTTTTTGATCAGGCAACTGTAAGCGTAGCAATTCACTTTCTTTGCTTATCCATATGTTATTTTCAGTTTTATATGGAATATATTCTTCTATGCTCTTAGCGTCCTCTTTTGTTGTGTATTTAATATCGGGCATAACATAACCTTTATATTGTATTTCCCATTGAAATACTCCCTCTTCGTTGCCGTCATTATTAATATCAAAATAACTTATAAAAACATTATAGCCTGCGTAACGTCTTTTATATTCTTCTTCTTTTTGTATCTGTTTCCACTCTATCCAATTAAATTCTTTATGTCTTGAGAGATTTATTTCATTGTATTGTTTGAGGTCATTGTTTAAAAGATTTGCAAACCAATTGCAGGTTTTATTATCTTCGGAGTAGATTATATTGAAGCCGTCAGGCTGAAGATAAAAGATTTTTCTTATATATTCTATTTTAATACAATAGGGATAATAATCTTTTTTGCAATCTTTGTCTATTCTGTTTAGCCATTCAATTTGTGATTTTTTTAATGCCTCTTTATTGTTGCTTCTTGCCAAAGCCTTTTTGTATGCTTCATTGAGTTCATCATCAAGCTGTGAGAGTTCTTTATCGGAACATATAAGTTTTTCAATGTCTGTTTTTGCTTTTTTGCAGTCAAAACTTGCGGAGAATAAAGAGGACGTAACTAGAGTTAAAATTAGCAGTACTTTTTTCATTTTTCCACCCCTTATTTTGCTTTAAAAGTAAAACAATTTTATAAGTATATCATAAAATTGGTAGTTTTTAGTAACATATTTTATCATTATTTTATATTCTTATGATATTGTTTCTATTTATGGCATTATTGAATTTTAATGTTAAGTTATTGTGGATATATGCTTTTTTGTCTTTATCTTTTATAATATTTACATCAAATAAAGCCCAAATATTTTTATGAGTGTTATTAAAGTATAGTTTTGGTGGGGTGTAGCTTTTTTCAAATTGTGTTGAAATATAAATCTGCAGATATAAAAATATTGGAATAATAAAAGATATGAATTGTAATGCAGCCTAATTATTTTACGGCAAACGTGCGTCTCAAATACAACAAGACAACAAAGTTTGGAAAATCAGATAATGATTTATTCAATGCTGCTTTCGGATATAAATTAAAACTTTTTAGATAAATAAGAGCTTTTACATACTATAGAGCCGAGTTTTGCTTGTGCAAATCTTCCAACAGGTTCGCATTTTACCTTAAAAAGATAAAAAGTGTTTGCACGGCTCTGCTCACTCATGCACTCGAAATTGCCCATTCCTTTAGCGATAATAACATCAGCACGTTTAAATTTTTCCTGTGCTTTGTGCGATGCCATAGAGTAAACAAATCCAGGAGTCGGCACGCCGCTGTCTACTACTTCGGCATACTCATTTAAACCCGAATTTATAGCGTCTTCATAAGTAATATCATTTATAATGGGTTTTCCGCGTGTAAAATAGTATATATGAATTAAAGGATAGAGTTTTTTTAGTGTTTTTATAAATATTTTGTCAAATACTTCTTCGCCGGCATTGTCGCAGATATAGACTATTTCATGCGCATTGGCAAGAGCGTTTTTCAAAGCCGAAAAATCATCTATCTCGAACTTTAAATTGGTGATATTTTTTATCTCTTCTTTTAAATCATATTGAACTCTTGAAGCCAAATCTATTACATTTCCTGCAACTGCGATTTTTGCAGAGCTTAAAAGTATATCGGAGGCATTTTGCAAAATCGCTTCACATTCAGGTAAAAGTTCTTCAGCCCTTTTTGTTGAGGCAGTTTTTATCTCTTTGTAGATATCTTCTTTATTTAGGAGTAGGGCTATCTCTTCGTATAGTTTATAAGCGTTTTGCGGTGGAGTAAGTGTATAATCAAGCCCATCAGTATGCTTTTTGGTAAGCGTATTTATCGCCTCTTTTTGTGCTAAATCAAGATTTAAAATCTCTCCCATGCGCACAGTCTGCGCAAGAATACACTCTTTGCACTCTTTTTCTATTTTCATGACTACCGCTGTTTTTTATTTTCATAGACTCGTTCGCTAAATTCGGCGAATTTGCCGCGAACTGCTTTTTGTAAGTCAATCGCAAACATACTAAGCTCTTCGTGTTCTTGCAGTGTTAACTTTAAAAGACTTGTGAGTCCATTATTATATTTATTAAGGTAGAGATTGTCTATTTGTCTGTTTGAGCCTATGACTATTGCCGTACATGAGTTATCAAGCCTTGAGAGAATAAGCTGAGTTGTATTTTCCGAACTATTTTGCCACTCATCTAATATTACTACTGCGTTGTTTAATGTTCTGCCTCTGGCTTCTCCAGGCCATAGTTTTTCTATTCGGTACTTTTCAATCATTTCAGTGATTTTAGAGTTGATAGATTCTGCGCTCTCTTTATTTTCTGTCTTTTTTAAAACTCTTTTAGCGATAAATTCCAGTGTATCGTAAAGCGCCATATTATAAATTCTAAATTTTTCATCATTGCCTGACAAAAAGCCTACATCTGCGCCTTTGTCCAAGCTCTCTATGGAGTTTCGCACATATACGATTTTGTCATATAATCCTTTATCCACCAAGCGCATAGCAGAGGCAATGGCAATGAGAGTTTTACCGCTTCCTGCTTTAGCGTCGATGACTAAGATATTGTATAAATTGGACAAGATTGCTTTCATAAAAAAGCGCTGCCTTGTATTAACAGGCTTTACTTTCATGCCTCTAAAGTCATCATCCTTTAAGCAAAATATACGTTCTTTATGTATGAGTGCGTAAGTTTTATTGCCGTCGTTTGAGACAAATTCATAGCAAAAGTTTTCTATATTATAATCAGGATCTATCTTTTTTATGTTTATATTTTCAAGGGTATTAAAAAACGAAGAGTCTAATTCTATACTCTTTAAAAATTGTGTGCGCGGTACTTCGGAGCGGTCTTCACGCAGAGATTCTGTTTTGAGATTTTTAAAAAGTCCAAACATTCTTGCATATATATCTATTGAGACAAAGATAACTTTTTGTCCTTTATAGTAATTTCGCGCGGCGTCAGCTATCTCAATAATACGCTTATCATTGCTTTCAGCTATATGGCGAGCTTCTATGTCAGAGTCATACTCTGTTTTGCTCATCAAATGGATATTATAGTTTTCATTATATAATTTCACGACTCTATAATTGCCCGATATGTCAACCTCTTTGACTTTTGATTCGGCTAAAAATCTTGCAAATTCACGCGCTTGAAAGCCAAGTTCATCAATTTGTCTCTTTTTCTCTTCAAGTTCAATAAGGACGGTTTCGGGAACAACAACGATATTTTTACCTTCCTCGCAAAGATTTTTAACATGTTGTATATTTTGCAAAATGATATTAGTGTCTATGACATAGACTTTATCTGCCATTAAAAACCCCTTAATTATGATATAAATCTGAATTGTAAATAATCGTCAATACTGTTTGTGCCTATGCCTGATTGCTTTGCGCCTACGTGAGGTATAACGCCTTTGCCTTCATATATGCCTTTATTGATATAAACCCAACCTGCAAAAATTTGCTCTGCAACCCTTTTTGCTCGCTTCAAATCAGTTCCGCTTACATATCCTGCAAGCCCATAAATAGTATCATTTGCTAATTTTATAGCTTCCTGCTCGCTTTTATATGTAAATACGCAAAGCACTGGTCCAAATATCTCTTCACGCGCTATTTTCATATTTGCTTTCACGTTCGTAAAAATTGTCGGCTTAGCATAATACCCTTTTAATCGCTCCAGTCTGCCAAGTCCGCCCGTAAGCACTTTTGCTCCCTCTTTGATGCCTGAAGCGATATAAGACTGCACTCTGTCAAACTGAGCTTGATTTATAAGAGGTCCCATATAACACTCTTCATCGTGGATATTGCCTATTTTTATCTCTTTGACAGCTTCAACGAGCATTTCGCATACTATCTTAAGTTTACTTTCATGCACGTATAGTCTGCTTCCTGCGTGGCACGCCTGTCCGCTGTTACTGAAAGCAATCTTTAGAGCATTTGGTATGGCAGTTGTCAAATCGGCATCGTCCAATATAACATTGGGCGATTTACCGCCAAGCTCCAAAATCGTCCTTTTTATCATTTTTGCGGCATTTTTGCTTATCTCTCTGCCCACTTTTGTTGAGCCTGTAAAATTTATCAGTGCAATATCTTTATGTTTTACAATATAACTTCCAATTTCTTCACCAATGCCATTTACGATATTGATAACTCCCTTTGGAATGCGCGCCTCCTCAAAACATTCGCAAAGGATTTGTGTCTCTATCGCACTGTATTCGCTTGGCTTAAATACAACCGTACAGCCGGCAGCAATGGCAGGAGCTAGCTTTTGACAGATATGTGTATAATTTGCATTCCAAGGAGCGATAGCCGCCACAACGCCTAAAGGTGCTTTCAAAATCCTTGAACCGTCTTCCAAAAACCTCTCAAACTCAAATTTATTCATCTGCTCACGCGCTGTCAAAAATGAGTTTTTGGCAAAACGCGTTCTGCCTTTTGTCGCACTTATTGGCGAGCCGTACTCCATTAAAACAGCGGCATTTAACTCGTCTTCTCTTTTGCTCATAGCGTTATAAAGCCTTTGCAAAATCTCGCCGCGCTCTTGTATAGAGGTTTTTGAAAAAGTCTTAAAAGCTTCTTTGGCACATTTTATGGCGTACGCAGCATCTTTTTGGTCGCATAGAGTAACTTTGCCTATTTCATCTAAAGTATCAGGATTTATGAGTGTCAAAGTTTTTGTGCCGTGGGGTTTTACAAATTCACCGTTTATATAGACTTTATCAATATGTATCATTCGTGTCAAATCTCTATCTTGTATTTTATAAATCTTGAATTGTACCAATAAAGAGTTAAAATATAGTTGAGCTATTATTTTAAAGATAATATCGGTAAATATGACGGTTTGTGTGTTGTCTGCTTTTTTATCATTCATGTTTTCTGCCATTGCAAGTGCAGCATGACAATTAGACAATATGAAGTATTTAGTATTTTAAGTTTTTAATTCAAAATTACAAGTTTTTGTTTTTTCGAATAAAATTGAAATAGTTAACTGTTTTTTAGAATTCTACCAGATTGCTTTTCTTTGCAATGGTGGAAGAGGGGGGGTGAGGAACTATTTACAAAGGGCAGAGTGTACAGATTGGAAGCTTGTAAAGAGGAATAGAAGACGATGTTTGCCTGTGACACTTCCTTTAAATTGATGTGTTATATTTTGTGCTTAAATTGGGATGAAAAAGATTGCTCACTGCTTTTATCAACTTTGAATGACGTATAAGAAGCAGTGTTGAACATTTCACAAAAATAAATCACTTTTTTAGATTATTGCAATGACGAAAAAGCGGGTTAATATGCCGCTAGATTGTTCTATATTATGTGACAATACGCTGCTGAAAAAATTTATTTCCTTTGTCTTTTTTACAGTACATAAAACGCTATAGTGAAAAAATGACTTATAGAACCTGCCATAACAAACAGATGCCATATACCATGAAAATGGCGTATTTTTTCATCATTTATAAAAAAGTAGACTCCTCCTGTGTAAAAAAGTCCGCCTATAACAAGCCATGCAAGTCCGCCAGCAGGCAAGCTCTTTATAAGCGGAACTACGGCTACCAAAATAAGCCAGCCCATAACAATATATATTATCAAAGATAAAATGCGTTTGGGATTTTTTACAAAAAACTCTTGTACGATACCAAAAATTGCCAATCCCCATATAACTCCAAATATACTCCAGCCCCAGCCGCCTCGCATACTAACAAGCGTAAAAGGTGTGTAAGAGCCCGCTATCAATAGATATATGCTTATATGATCTAATCTTTGAAAGAGTTTTTTTCTTCTGCCTTTTACACTATGGTACAAAGTTGAGATGCCGTACAAAATGATAAGCGTCGCACCGTAAATGCTAAAACTTACTATCTTCCAAACATTTCCCTCCAAAGACGCTAAAACCACCAAAACAACAAGTGCAGCTATAGAAAACAAAAAGCCTACTATATGAGTTAGACTGTTAAACAGTTCTTCTTCTTTGCTAAAACCGTTCCAAATCTCATCTTTGTTCTCTATTCTGTTTTTACGCATACTTTTGCCTATTTTAAATCTTTAAGTCTTACCCTGACAGACTCTTCGTGTGCCGTTAATCCTTCGGCATTCGCAAGAAGCGCGCAACTCTCACCTATCTCTTTTATACCCTCTTTACTCATACTGATAACTGAAGATTTTTTCATAAAATGTTCCACATTGAGCGGTGAAAAAAACCGTGCTGTTCCGCCCGTTGGAAGTGTATGGTTTGGTCCTGCTATGTAATCTCCTATAGGTTCTGGCGTGAAAGAACCCATAAAAATAGCGCCTGCATGTTTGATTTTAGGTAATAAATCAAAAGGGTTTTTAGTTACAATCTC
>JAIRKW010000075.1 GCA_031259875.1 Campylobacteraceae bacterium | reverse complement strand
TAGGCGGCGGCTCAATCAAAAATAATGTTGCTATCAATCAACTTGTTAGCGGAATCTCCAACGTAAATCGCATAATTGGTAATCACGCTGGCGGCACAATTTCAAACAACTTTGCATTAAAAGATATGATAGTAGAAGGTGCGCAAAGCGGCGAAGCCGGAACAGATAAAACCGATGATGAACTAAAAGAGCAATTAACTTACGAAGGTTTGGGTTGGAGCTTCGGAGATAATGATACAAGTCCATGGAAGATAGACGAAGGTAATGGATACCCCTACTTGTATTGGCAGGAGTTGTAATTTTTTATAGCTTTTGTTGATACAAAAACGTAACACTGTACAGTTTTGATAAACGCAAAAAGCCGTAGTTTATTTACGGCTTTTTGCATATCAAACAGTATGTAAAATTCTTCATATTTTTTAACAATATGCCAGATTTAATACATCTTTCATCAAGTATAGTTCCAATGAAAATCAAATTGTAAAGTTTCGGATAATTTTGCTACTATGACGACAAACGGTGCTTATATCGGTATATCAAATATACGTAATGGCAAAGTAAAAGTATAAACGAGCTTAAAACCAAATCAACTTACGAAACAGATTTAGACTGGTTTGGTCATTTGGAAATAATACCCCCAATTCTTTAAAAAAATAAACATAAATCAAAATGACGGTTTTCCTTATCTTCATTGACAGAAGTAGTTTTTTTTGATTTCATCCAATGTTGCATAAAGTATACAGCTTTAGAATTTTCTGATTAACCCCACACACTATTATGCAATAATAAGAAAGTGTGAAAATTTTTTCATATCTCTTTCTTGTCAAAACCTTTGCTAACACAATATTTCGCAGATTATAAGCTTTATTTGACAGATATAGTATTTTAGAGGCTATCGCAGCTGCAATAGTCTCAACAAAGATAGAATTTTACAAAACTCCGCCTTCAACTATTAAGTCATTTGGGTCAACGCTTTCGCCGTAAACAGGTTTTAATGTCGCCTCATAAGCCTTGTGTGCGAAATTTTCTTTGCCAAGTTTTGTCAGTGCGGCATTTATCCACTCTCTAAGTTCATCATTGCCTTTTTTTTACAGCGGGCGCTATAGGGTCAACGCTTCACCGACACCGACTTTAAAACCTTTATTTGACAAAGCCCAAGCAAACAATAACGCATTATCTTGAGACAAGCCAACACCCTGCCGTCTTTTAAGTCTAAAGAAGCCGTAACTTGGTTTACGGCTTTTAAATATCAAACGACATGTAAAATTCTTCGCACTTTTGAATAATGCGTTTAACATATCTTTTATTATTCCAATGTAAAATATATGTTACGAAGGTGTGCGAAATCTGCAGACACTTTATCGTATCTATTTTTAAGATGACTAACTTCTAATATTTATTTTGTTTGTCTTAGCCAATTGGGAGACGGCGACAAAGAAAAAGATATTATCAAGTCTGCAATAAAACAAATCAGCATTTATTGCATAACAAATCTTTGGATAAATAAAATTTGATTATTTGTAGGATTTTTCAGTCATATCAAAAAAACTTATTTTTAAAATAAACTTCTTAAGATAAAAAAATATAAGCATTCAAAAATGCTAAACATCAAAAAAAAGAACCACAATAAGCTTATCAGCCTTTTGCCCATGCAATGTTAATTATTGTAATTTTATCGGATTGACACAAAAATTAGCACAGGTATGAAAGTTTTGAATTATACATACGAAGCTTTTATCAACTTTTTAGATAATTTGTTTTCGGATTTTCAAACATTTCGGCGATATTTTCATACTCAATTGCTTTTCCGCTCTTTATCACAAGAACTGCTTTACTGTTTACGTGTAAAGGGTTTGTTCTTACATGAAAAACAAACCCTTGCTAGTTTTAATTCCATCCACTCATAACGATTTGCATAAAGGCATCATTGTTTTTAATACTATTGTCATTTCTTATATCTATTCCATTATCAACTGCAAATGAGTTGATGTCTTGAATTATCCTGTTTATATCATTTGAGGTCAGGAAGCTGTCACTATATGTTTCAAAGCTCCTGTCAGCACTTGCATATGGGTCATATTCAAAAATAACATCTGCCATATAGCGCTCTTCGCTATTTTTTACAAATGTGCCTTCATTGGTTACTCTTGTTATTTGTTCATTATTATCAACTAAAGTATTTGATGTTCTTATCTCTGTTATGCCAAGTTCATCCAAAGTAAAAAGCTCATCTTTTTGTGACATACCGTCTTGATTTTTATCTTGCCAAACTTTTAAATCATTAAATTTTTCATCACTTGCATCTATGATACCGTCTCCATTCGAGTCAATTCTGCTTTTAAGATCGGCAAAACCATCAATAGTATCGTTGCCAAACAGTTCATTTATATTGTCAATCTTACCATTACCATTTTCATCATATACAATAAAGCCATCGTCTTTATCTATCCAAGCTGTATGTTTTCTTATGCCATCAGCATTTAAATCAAAGAAAACATTTGACTTGTCAAGTTCAACAAAAGATATTTGCGAATTTCCATTTAAATCAAGCACAAGCGGATCCCAGCCGGACGGACAATCATCATTGCTAATTGTTACCGTATCCTGTGATATGGTAAGATAACAATACAGCATATCAGATTCTATTATAGAAGACCTTCTATCTGCGGGCATATAAAACGAATCGCCTAAATACAATATTTCTTCTGCTTGAACATAAGTTGCTCTAAATTCTGCATTTATGTCCAGCTCAAATATTTCTTCCAAATCTTCTCCCAAGTAATTTTTTAAATTAACTACGCTGACAATGTCCTCTATTATATCTATGCGAATGTATTCAACTGTTTCAAAATTTGGTGAATCTTCGCTTGGTGCAAAAAGATCATCATCTGTTTGTGCATCATCAATATGTTCATTATTGTCTGAATTTTCTATCAAAGTATTTGCATACTCAAACATAGTACTCAGTGTACTCAGTTCTATCCACCTTACTTGTTCTTCCATCCATCTTAAGTCCTCTTCCATGCTTAACATACTTTGTGAAAATATATCATTATGGATATAGTCCCAATAATCATATGAATAAGGATTGGAAGCAAAGGTAAGATATGAATCCATAGAAGAGAAACTATCATAGTTGTATCCCCAAGGATCCATATCTATCGGAATTTCTATGGTTACAGTTTCGTAACTAAGCCCAGTGAAGTTACAAACTGCTTGATCAACTTCACTCTCTTTGGATAAAGGCAGATATAACGACTCATCGGCAGCTGCTGTTAAGCCGCCGCTATGGATGTGATCGCCATATGCTTGATTTATGTTTGTATTCGTATATTTTTCCGCATCAAAACCCAGCACTTCCGACAACTCATCATAGTCAGTAGAGCTTTCCGATTTAAGCGCTATAACTGTAATTTGTTTGGTTTGACCATTTGCAGCACCATAATAATCATCAGGCAAACCCCAAAAACTTTCATCATTAAATCCGAGCCAAAACAAATTTTCACTTGAACTTGAATTGGAAAGATAATCATATATACCTATAGCTGCATCTTTTATCATTTCATATGCATCTTGTACGAGATCTATAAATGCATTTGGTAAATCCCACAAAACCGTTTTAGCAGCAAAAGCCGCAAATATACCTACACTCAAAGCCAAGTCATACGGCGACTCTATCTTGCCCTGTGTATACAGTCCTGTGACATCTGCCATCAGCTTCAAATCAGCTATCAATATATCCGTAGCATTGGTAGCTAACTCATATGCTTTATCATGATCTTTGCATGCTTCATCAACCGAAGTGGTAGGGTTGGAACCATCCTTAGTTGCCGGCTTACCCGAACTATCAAATACGCCTGCCGTCCAACCGGGTCCGCAATAGTTAGTGCCATTAAAGCCAAACCGTGTTAGATTACTGCCATCCACAAAAATATCCATAATATTCATAGTTGTCTCCTATAAAATTTTTAATTGCCTATTTCAACTAACTTTCTAAAAACTATCTCATTTTCTATGGTATCGCTTATAAAAATCTCTTTTTTGTTAAAAGGGATTCTTACAAAGTTTTGTATTGATATGCTTCGTATATTTTCGCAGTTATTCCCACTACTGTCGCACCTGTAAATAAAATGCATAAAACGACCGCCCTTACCATCTCTGTTTGTTCCAAAATAGATATTGCCATCCATATCTTTACCATCAAAGTAGATATCAAAAAAACCGCTGCTTTGGTCAAAGCTAAACATACGAAGTTTAAGTGTCGATTTATTCACAGCATACAGACTTGTTTGATTAAACATACTTCCTTTTGGTTTAAAATTGGGCAGTCTGGAATCATACGCTGGAAACAGTATCTCATCACCATCGTCATATATGCGATGTACTTGATACATTTTATAATCTGTTAATTTCGTCTCTTTATTTGTAGTTAAATCATAAGAATATAAGTCATATTTACTTGCTGGCGTTTTTCCACTCTTTCTTGGGATGCCTCTAAAATAATAGAGCATTTTCCCATCGGTAGAAAAAATAGGAGCATGATTTACTCCTTGGAGAATGTTTAAATAACGATAACTCCAATCTTTTGTATCCAAAATAATCACATCTTCTTCATAAAGCATGTAAGTGTTATTACGAATAACAGTTGATATAGCAGCTACTTTTGTTCCGTCTCTTGACCAACTGGTTGTTGACCAACTCCTTCCCTTTTCTTCTTGTATCTTGCTTATCTTTCCGCTTTTTAAGTCTAATAACTGAAGTCCGTCTACTATTTGATCTGTATTAAACAGTATCTTTGTACCGTCAGGTGATATGGAATAACCGAATACTGCTTTATTCATTATCCCTGTTTTATAAACAGTCTCTATAAAATCCGTTGCTATACCTTTTTGAAAAAAACCAAAAATAATTAAAAAAATGAATAGAATTTTTGTTTTTGTGAATGTTGCAATATTGTTATTTATGATAAGCAGTTCTTTATTGCAATTTTTTTGTGTATTTATGGATTTCATTTTATTCCTCTTATGAAATATTTTTGAATTCTATCATGTAAATTATTAAAAGAAATTGATAATTATTATTGTTTATCTAAATTCAATAAGGCACTTACACATATGAAGCTTATTTGATGATTTAGTCTATGGTTTTGAACGATAATAAGCCATAGAAAATAGATAAAATGCAAAAAGAGTGTTTAACATAAAAACTCTCTTACAAAAAAAGTTTTCTTACCTGGTTTCATCTTAATGGGGTTATCGCAATCGCAACAACCCCGCATAAATATTTTATTACAAAACTCCGCCTTCAACTATTAAATCATTTGGGTCAACGCTCTCGCCGTAAACAGGTTTTAATGTTGCCTCATAAGCTTTGTGTGCGAAATTTTCTTTGCCAAGTTTTGTCAGTGCGGCATTTATCCACTCTCTAAGTTCATCATTGCCTTTTTTTACAGCGGGCGCTATAGGGTCAACGCTTCCAAGAGAGCCGACACCGACTTTAAAACCTTTATTTGACAAAGCCCAAGCAAACAATAACGCATTATCTTGAGACAAGCCAACACCCCTGCCGTCTTTTAACGCTTGAAAAGCTTCCGTTATCTGGTCATATTTTACAAGCGTAATTTCAGGATGGTTTTTTGTAAAATAGACGTCTGCTGTCGTACCTCTGATGAGGATAAGTTTTTTGCCTTTTAACTGCTTGATGTCGGTTATGAGATTATCCTCTCTTGATACTATGCCAATAGCAGTCTTAAAATAGGGATTTGCAAAATCAACTCTTCTTTTGCGCTCATCCGTTACTGTAAAGTTCGCAAAAACTATATCGACTCTGCCACTTTCCAATATCTCAACTCTGGCTGCTGGTTCAACCAAAACATACTCTACTTTATTTTCATCTCCCAAAAGCTCTTTTGCCAAGCGCTTTACAAAGTAGATATCGTAACCTTGATTTTTACCCTCGGCGTCCACATAACCAAATGGCGGTTTATCACTGAAAACTGCGACTCTCAAAACACCGCGCTCCTTGATAGCGGCGATGGACGAAGGATTTAACTCTGCGCCAAATCCAAAACTAAATGCCAAAAAAGACAAAAGTAAAATTCTAATCAGCTTAACCATTTTTTTCTCCTTTTAAAGAAATATCAAAATTAAATTTGCTCAAAAAGCGCTTTGCGCGCTCACTTTCAGGATTGTCAAAGAAAACTTTAGGCAAATTCTCCTCAACTATTCTCCCCTCATCCATAAAAATAACTCTATCCGCCACAGCTTTTGCAAATGCCATCTCATGCGTAACTATTATCATAGTCATACCGATATTTGCAAGTTCAAGCAGACAATCCAATACCTCTCTGACCATTTCAGGGTCTAAGGAAGCCGTAACTTCATCAAAAAGCATGATTTTAGGATTCATGCAAAGCGCACGCACTATCGCAACGCGCTGTTTTTGCCCGCCTGAAAGCTGCCTTGGATAGGCATCTTTTTTCTCTTCTAACCCCACTCTTTTCAGCAGAGCAAGGGCTCTGTTTTCCGCCTCTTTTCTTTGCAGTTTTTGCACTTTCAGCGGACCTAGCAGTATATTATTCAAAATGTTCATGTGCGAAAACAGGTCATAACTTTGAAAAACCATGCCAATTTGCTGACGCACAAGATTCCATTTTGTATTTTTACCGCTTATGTTTTTACCTTCAAAGACAATATCACCTCCTTGTATCTCTTCAAGACCGTTGATACACCTAAGAAGCGTGCTCTTACCGCACCCCGAAGGACCCACAACGACCAAAACTTCCCCTTTGTCAATGGTGAGATTTATATCTTTCAAAATCTCTGTTGTGTCAAACTTTTTATAAAGATGATTTATCTCCAATAAATGCGACAAAGTCTCTCCTCTACTGCCATTTTTTCTCAAGCCTTTTTGAGGCAAGAGATATCGGATAGCAGATAATAAAATACAAAAAGAATACAAATCCATAAACCCAAAATGCTGCATTCGGGTTTGTGAGGACATTGTATTCTATAATCTGTTGTCCTATTTTGAGCACCTCAACAACCGTTATCAGAGCAACTAAAGGCGTTGTTTTTATCATTCTTGTTATGAGATTCATAGCCGATGGCATCAATCTCCTCAAAGCCTGCGGTATTATGATATAAACGTAAAGCTGATACCTGTTCAAGCCAAGGGCTAATGCGCTTTGTCTTTGGTGTGTCGGCAAAGAGGTAATCGCAGCTCTCACCAAATCGCTCATTTCAGCGCTTCCCCATATAGTAAATACTATAATCCCCGTCAGCTCGCCGCTCCATGAAACGCCAAAAGCCCTTGCCGCACCGTAATAAAACACAAACAGCCAAACTATAAGCGGTATTATCCTTACGCACTCAAGATAGAATTTGCAGGCAAATTTGAGTATGATATTTTTGCTTGATGCGAAAACTCCTATGATTGTGCCTAAAAACATAGAGAGTGCAACCGATATGAGAGCTATCCTGACAGTTACCCAAAGACCGCCCAAAAGCCTTTGCATATTAATGCCCTCAAATAAGATATCAATTCCCAAAAGCTGCATACTTTATCCTCTTTTCTAAAAACCAAATCCCAAGCGATATCGGCACCAGCACGATAAGATACGAAGCGACAAGCATCAGCAGGGCTTCATCAGCAGCGTAATATACGGATATCAAATCTTTTGCCGTAGCCACTAAATCGGTTATAGAGATGATACTCACAACCGACGTCTCTTTGAGTAAAAAAATCATATTTGCACCGATAGCAGGAAAAGATACGATAAGCGCTTGCGGGATTATTATGTAGATAATCAACTGCAACTTACTTAAACCTATGCTAAGACCAGATTCAAGCTGTATCTTCTCTACCGCTTCAAGCCCGCCTCTAAAAGCCTCCGCCATATAACTTCCGCCCAAAAATGCCAAAGCTGCAACGGCGCAGATGTGCGCTTCAATCTTCAGTCCAAAATGAAGGAAAAAGAGTTGTATCAAAAGAGGCGTATTTCTTGAAAGCTCTATATACGCTTTTATGAAATAGCTTAAAAATCTTACTTTAAAATACAAAACCAGAGCGCAAAAAAGCCCTATAATAAGCGAAAGAACAACAGCACAAAAAGCAAGATAGAGCGTATAGCAAGCGGCTTTTGCATAAAGCGGAATGCTTGAAACCATCAATTCGTAATCCATAAATATCGCTCTTTGTTTTAAAATATTGCCTTGAAAAGCACTTTTGTTTTGAAACTATACTAAATCAATCCATAAACTAAACTAAAACTCGGATTTTTTATATTCTGGTGCGGAATATTTTATTGTATGCAAGCTTTTGATTTTTGGATTCTCAAGTGTAATTACTAATACTTTTATTTTAGAGATTTACCCCAATGCTGCAACAAAGGGCAGTCTTGGCTGGAGTTTTGGAGATAATGATGACAATCCTTGGCAATGGGACGCAAATAAAAACAATGGTTTGTCTTATCTTTATTGGCAGGAACTGTAACAGTTTTTGAAAACAGTTTGGAGTTGAGCAATTCAACTTCAAAATTCTTTTTTACAGGTAACGTAGCTCCGTCATTGTAATCTGACAAATGGATTACTA
>JAIRKW010000052.1 GCA_031259875.1 Campylobacteraceae bacterium | reverse complement strand
TCTATGATAAGTCCGCCGACACTCGTACCGCCGCCTGAGATAAATTTGGTAGATGAGAGCACTTCTATGTCTACACCGAATTTTTTAGCGTCAAACATATAAAACGGCGTTGCCGTTGTATCTACTATAAGAGGAACACCGTGAGCGTGCGATAATTTTGATAATTTTTCAATATCCGCTACTTGCAGCTGCGGATTGCTTATGCTTTCAAAAAACAGCAATTTGACATTTTCATCAAAAGCTTTTTCAACCTCTTTTATATCCAAAACATCTACAAATTTTATATTTATGCCAAGACTTGAGAGCGTATTTTGAAAAAATGAGAGCGTATGTCCAAAAAGACACTTTGTAGTTATAATACTGTCCCCTGCTTTTACAAGCGCCAAAATAGCGGTTGAGATAGCCGCCATACCACTGCTTAGAGCTATGACTCCGAGTGAATTTGTGAGATTTTTGACGCTTAATTCAAAATTTTCAACGGTAGGATTGCTTGACCTTGTATATACATGTCCTACACTTTTACCTATAGATACATCGTCAATATCTTCAGCCGTATCAAATTCGAATGCCGCGTTTTCGTATATGGGCGTTCTTAAAGCGCCGTTTGCGTCTTTCACGCGTGTTTGTGTATGAAGCGCTCTTGTTATAAATCCTTTCATAAATCTCCTTTTGCAACTTTAATATTGACGATAAAATTGACGGAATGTTATCACAACATTGCTAAAAACATCATTTTGTATTGACTGCTGTTTTTGTTTAAAATAATCAACAAATATCAAGCGTAAGCTTACCGGCAATACTCACTCCAAAATCACTCTCTTGCCGCTGTGGGGCATTTTTGCCGCTTCTGCCGCACTCTTGCCGATAATCAAAATCGCAGGCTTATCACACAGCTTTGCCATCTCTTCAAGCCTGCCTAACGTTCCGATGACAGTCGTCTGCTCTTTGCTGTCTATTTTGGAGACGAAAGCCGCTGGGATGTCCAAAGATACGCCTGTCTCTTTTGCTTTTTGCACGATTTTATTGGCAAAGCTGTAAGCCATCAAAACTATCACGGTATATGGAAAATTTTTTAAAAGCTCTATCCAATCGTCGTTAAATCTGCTCTCTTTCAAATGCGCGGAGACTATCAAAGCGCCTGCCGATAAGCCTCTTAGCGTTGGAGCGATACCTCCTGCTAAACAGCCTGCAAATGCGGAGCTTACGCCGTTTATCATCTCTACATGTATGCCCTCCTGCGTTAAAAACGACGCCTCTTCAAAAACCCGCCCGAACACAGCAGGGTCTCCGCTTTTAAGCCTTCCTACACGAAATCCCTCTTTGGCATATCTTAAAAGCATCTCATTTATCTCATCCTGCGAAAACTTGTGACACCCTTTTTGTTTGCTGACATCTATCTTTTTGCACTCTTTTGGAAGCAGATTTGTCACCTCATCGCCTGTCAGCGCGTCAATCATAGCAATGTCTATGGAGTTCAGAGCTTTTAGGGCTTTAATGGTGAGGTTGTCTACACTCCCTGTGCCGCAGCCGATTAGCAGAACTTTGCCGCTGTTTTGATGTATGTTTGTATCGCCGCGCTCTCTTTTGGCTTTGATGTTTTCATAAAATTTCTTTGACTGCTTCGGTAAAACGGCGCTTATGAGAGCTCGTATAAACTGCGCATATTTAGGCGATGCGCCGCCTGTACTTACGCTTACGCACAAATCGTGGTTTTTAACGACCGCTTGAAAATAAAAATCGCAATATTTTGGCATATCCACGCAGTTTAACAAAAAGCCCTGTCTTTTTCTGTTTTCCCACAAAAGTTTTGACAAATCCTCATCCCCAGAAGCGTTTATCACCACATCATGCTCTTTTATATGAGAAAGAGAAAAAGTCTCTTTTGTGACCTCTTTGTTTTTGAAATAGTCATCTTTTATCTCTTTTGCGACTATAGATAAAACGCAGTCGCTCTCATAAACATTTTTTGCCTTTAAAGCCGCGCTTTTGCCTGCGCCTATAAGTAAAACTCTTTTGGGTGTAAGCGCTACGGGGAGTATATTCATCTCTTTTTTATCCTAACCAGCCAATGTCCCTCCTTCTGTTTTGCCTGCTCCAACACTGTGTGTCCCTCCGAAGCCACAGAGCGGGGCACATTGTCTATCGGCGCGCCGTCATCAAGCAGTATCTCCAAAATCTCCCCGCTCTTCATCTGTGCCAAATCCATCTTTGTTTTTACAAAATTCATCGGGCATGCCACGCCTCTGTAATCTTTAAATCTATCGGCATTTTGGGCGCTGTCTGCTGTTTTTGTTTCAACTTTGGGTGTATTTTGAAGTTCTGCGGCAAATTTTAAAGAGTTATCCATAGTGCCGTAAAGCTCTATAACCGCATTTGCCAAATCCACAACATCCTTTGCTGCTTTGCCATCCAAGAGCGGCTCGTAATCAGCGCTTATGAGCCCTGTTTTAATAAAATGTTTTCTGAAAGCTTCCAAAACCTCTTTTTCGCTTCTTGCCTCGTCTCCTCTTGCGATAAGCAGCATTCTTGCGGCAAACAGTCTTATATTTGTAAGATTATCATCGCTTAGTTCATTTTTTAAAGCTGCGGTTAAAGCCTTTTTATCAGCTTCTATAAGGTCGTACATGCCGGCGCTGCACTCTCCTGTTCCTCTTCCTTTGAGTGAGAAAATCTCTTTTGCAAAGTAGTCGTAATATGGATTTTTGTCTTCCTCAAACGGCGGAACATAAGAGTATTTTTGAGCAAGTTCTGCTATTTTTTGCTCGCCGGTGCTATCTATCCAATCCGCAAAACTCTCATAGTCTTTTTTGATTTTTATCCAAAACTCCAAAAGTTCTGCTGTAAATGAGGGCAGATGATATGCGCTCACATCGGCTATTTTTTTGCCAAAACGCGTGATGTTTTCGCCTGTTTTTGCACCTCCTAGTATATTGTAAGCAGGATACGGGTTTGAACCTTCGCGCAATACTTTGCCAAAAAATCCAAGGTCTGCTATGGCGTGTCTGCCGCAGCTGTTAGGACAGCCTGACATATGGATTTTGAAGCCTTTGAGTTCGTCAAGATTCACATTGTGTTTTATCAGCGCTTTTTCTACAGCTT
>JAIRKW010000132.1 GCA_031259875.1 Campylobacteraceae bacterium | reverse complement strand
TATTTTTTAAAATATGTGAAATCCGCATGAGATGGACGAAAGAGAGATTTTATATTCTCATAATCGCTTGATTTTTGATTTTCATTAAATATCACTAAAGCTATGGGTGCGCCAGTACTAACGCCTTCAAACACACCGCTTAAAATCTGCACTTTATCGCTCTCTTTTCTTTGAGTGGCGAACTTTGTGGTTCCGGGCTTTCTTTTGTCCACTTCATTTTGGATATAGCTCTCATCTAGTTCAAGTCCCGCAGGAATGCCGTCCACAACACAGCCTACAGCGCTTCCGTGAGATTCGCCGAAAGTTGTTACGCTAAGTTTTACACCAAAACGATTCAACGCTTCTCCTTTTCTAATATCTTGAATGCTCTTTCGGCCGCATTTTGTTCAGCCTCTTTTTTGGTACTGCCGCGTGCTTTGGCTACTTTTTTACCTTTTAACAGTACTGCCATTTCAAACTCTTTTTTATGGTCTGGTCCCGACGAGCGCACAAGAATATATTCAGGCGTTACACCGAAATGAGCCTGCGTGAACTCCTGCAAAAGCGTTTTATAATCTTTGAAAAGTGTCTGCATATCTATTTTGGGATATACTTTTTCCAAAAGAGTTATTGCTGTTTTTTTTGCGCTTTCAATGCCCTCATCCAAATAAATTGCTCCTATGATAGCCTCAAATGCATTTGAGAGCAAAGAGTCTTTGTCTCTTCCCTGGTTATTCTCTTCAGCCGCAGAGATGAGTATGTAGTTTCCAAGATTTAACTCCAGTGCCAAGTTTTTAAAGCTTTTATCATTTACAAGCGATGCACGCAGTTTTGAGAGTTCTCCTTCGGATTTTGAAGGAAACTTCATATAAAGATATTCGCCTACTATCAAATCAAGCACGGCGTCGCCTAAAAACTCCAATCTTTCGTTATTTTTAGTTTTTTTGTAACTTTTGTGCGTAAGAGCTTGAATTATAAGTTGTGTATCTTTAAACTGATAATCCAAACGCTGCTCAAGTTCTTTTATAGACTCTTTCATACCGTTCCTTTGTTTTTTCGTAGCTTTTCAGCCTCTTCTTTGGCTATTTTATCGCATTTTTCATTTTCTATATGACCGTTATGTCCTCTAACCCATGTGGTTTTTACTTTGTGTTTTTTGGCGGCTTTTACGTACTCTTTCCACAAATCAGGATTTTTTACTTTGTTGAAATCTTTAAGTATCCACCCCTCAAGCCATTCTGATATGCCTTTTGTAACATAACTTGAGTCGCTTACTATCTCTATTTCGCAAGGCTCTTTCAAAGCTTTGACTCCCTCAATCACCGCTTTTAACTCCATGCGGTTATTTGTTGTATCAGCTTCGCTGCCGCTTATAATTTTTTCACTGTTTTTATAGCGTAAAATAGCGCAATACCCCCCAAAGCCCGGATTTCCCAAACTTGAGCCGTCGCTAAAAAGTGTAATACTCTTCATGTTCGTTTTTGATAAGTAAAAGTGAAATGCGCGGACTCTTCAATGTATAGCATGAAGGGCATCTGTAAAAATGCACAGGAAACGTATTTTTGCAGTGTGTGCATGTATACTCAAAGCCAATAGCAGCTTTCGTGTAATCTTGTCTTTTTAGTACCGCAAGCACTTCAAGTTCAAACGGCATATCCTGCTGTATCTCACCGCCGTTTTTAGCCGCCAAAAGGGCTTTAATCAACGGCTGTGAAGAGTTTTTGAACAGCGAAATATTACTCTCCCACAGTAAATCCAATATATTTTCAGCCTTTATCAAATCCACATCAAAATCCAAAAGCTCTTTTTTTGCAAATTCAAATAAAATCCGTCCGATAAGCGGCTCTTTTTCTGTCAAATCTAACAATATCTCATATTTTTTCTGATTTGTCATAAGGCTGTTATTTAAAACCTGCAAAGCTTTAACAAAGTTTTTTTCACTCTTTACCTCAACATCGAGCTCTTCCAAAGAGTCCATTACTTCAAGCGCTCTGTCATACTCTTTAAGCTGTTCGTATATCACCATCAAAAGTTTCAATGCCTCTTTGTGCCTTGGATACAATCTCAAAAGTTCCAAAAATACATCCGTACTGCGTCTTAAAAATCCGGCTTTAAAATATATCTTGCCAAGTTCAAACAAAAAGTACTGTTTTTCCTCTTTATTTCTTACGCGTTTTAAGGCGATAAGATAGATACCTATACTCTTTTCGTACTCTCCGCTTTTTGAATATGAATGCGCCAAAAGCCCCAGAGATTCACTTGAAATACTAAATTCATCAAGCAGTTTTTTATATTCGTTCGCATTTGCCATAACCTCGAAACGTTTTATGAACTGCTCTATGCTGTAACGCTCCTCTTTGCCTTTAAAAACACCCCACCAATAATTTACAAAGGCTATAATAAACACGATAGCAAAAAATATGATAACTCCAAAAATCGGGTCTCTGTATTCCAGAAAAAGAGTATCCAAAAGCTGCCTTCTTATGCGATTTGGGGTCAATTATAGCAAAGACAAGCTAAGAGTGAGTATAATTTCTTTCATGATAAATGAAAGCTCAATTGAAACACTAAAACAACGCATGGATATAGTGGATATTATCGGCAGCTATCTGGAGCTCAAAAGAAGCGGCGCAAATTTTAAAGCGGTATGTCCTTTTCACAACGATACAACTCCAAGCCTGCTTGTAAGCCCCTCAAAGCAAATATATCACTGTTTTGCATGCGGAGCTGGAGGGGATGCCATAAAATTTGTCATGGAGTATGAGAAATTGACCTATCCCGAAGCGATGGAGAAAATAGCCTCTTTTTGCAATTTCACACTTGTTTATACCAAAGACGAGCAGGGTCAAAAAACAGACAAAAAAATGCTGGAGCAGTTAAATCTGTTTTTCACGCAAAATCTGGATAAAAATCCGCAGGCTTCATCTTATCTTGAAAAAAGAGGCATAGGGCAATCCTCTATACAGAAGTTTGAGATAGGATATGCACCATCTTCATATATGACTCTGAACTTTTTAAAGCAGCATTTTTTTACCTCAAAAGAGGCGATAGAGCTTGGTGTTACCGGCATTAATGACAATGGCAATGAGTATGCAAGATTTATTGAGCGCATTACTTTTCCTATCTGTTCGCCGAATGGCAAGATTGTCGGATTTGGCGGACGCACCATTACAAATCACCCCTCAAAATATGTGAATTCACCCCAATCTAAAGTCTTCAACAAATCAAGACTTTTGTACGGCTACCATTTGGCGCGCGAATTTATAATACGCAACAAAAAAATCATCATCTGCGAAGGATATCTTGATGTGATAATGCTCCATCAAGCAGGATTTAATGAAGCAGTTGCAACATTAGGAACGGCGCTTACAAATGAACATTTGCCGCTCATAACAAGAGGCGAACCAAAAGTCATTCTCTCATATGACGGCGACAGCGCTGGAGTAGAAGCTGCTTTTAAAGCTGCCAAACTCCTTTCATCTCACAATATAGAAGGTGCGGTAGTGCTGTTCAGCGGCGATATGGACCCCGCTGATATGGTGCAAAAAGGAATGTTTGATAAGTTAAATACTCTTTACAGCAATGCAAAAGATTTTATAGAGTTTTGTCTGGAGCATATTGTTGGAAAATACAATCTTAAAAATGCGCATGAAAAACAAAGAGCATTGGAAGAAGCGCTGACATACCTGCGCACACTGCCAAACACTCTTGCGCAAAGTTATATAGGCATGCTCTCTTCTGTACTGAATATCAAGTCAAATTTGATTGTTTTAGGGACACGAAAACCCTCAAAACAAAACATCATAGAAAATAATTTTGAAGATATGCTGGAATTGTCCATTATAAAAACTCTGCTTGTGCAGCCGTCTTTGATAGATACCATGCTTGATACTATAGATGTTTCTATGTTTAAAGTGCACACAGAGGAGCTGTCTTTTTTGCTTGAGGGACAAAAAGAGCACCCTTTTTTGAGAAAACTTCTGCTGTTAGAAAGCGTTCAAGTTTATGAGGAGGGCGAATTGATAAACGCTTTAGTGCCGTTTTTGATTACATTTTACAAAGAAGAGCTTGAAAGAGTAAAAAAGACATCTTCATTGAGTTTTGAGAAAAAAAGTTTTTTAATCAGAAAAATACAAGACATCCTCATGCGTTTAAAAAAAGGGGAATTGGTACCATATGAGAGCTTTAGCACTTTTTAGCGGCGGGCTTGACAGCATGATTGCTATGAAGCTCATAACAAATCAAGGTATAAACGTAAAAGCCATAAATATAAATATAGGTTTTGGCGGGACAAAGGATATGTCGAGCGTTTTTAAAAAGCGCGCTTACGAGGCGGGGGCTGATTTTGAAGTGATAGACGCGCGCGAAGAGTACTTAAAAGAGGTTCTGTTTTCGCCAAAATACGGATACGGCAAACGCTTCAATCCTTGCATTGACTGCCATGCTTTTATGATGAAAAAAGCCAAAGAGCTTTTAAAAAAAGAGTCTGCTGATTTTATCATCACAGGAGAAGTATTGGGACAGCGCCCTATGAGCCAAAACTCAAAATCTTTGAAAAATGTGCTTGAATTAAGCGATGATGAAGGTCTTATCTTGCGTCCTATGAGCGCGAAACTTTTAGCGCCCACGAAACCCGAAATAGAAGGCTGGGTAGATAGGGAAAAACTGCTTGACATTAAAGGCAGAGACAGAAAAAGGCAGATTTCTTTGGCACATGAGTTCGGATTTAAAGAGTACGCAAGTCCTGGCGGGGGCTGTTTGCTGACGGATATATATTTTAGTGAAAAATTGCGTGATTTTATAAAGTATCAGTCTTTACACATAGAAGATATTGCGCTCTTAAAAGTCGGCAGGCATTTTAGGCTGGAGCACGGCGCAAAATTAGTACTTGGACGTGATGAACGCGAAAATGAGATATTGCAAAAGATTGATAACAGCGGCTTTGGCAATCTGTTTTTAGGCGAAGAACTCAGCGGTCCGTACGGCAAAATCTCAAAAAATGCATCGCTTGATGATAAAGTTTTAGCTTCCAAAATAGCTCTTTCGTATACAAAGATAGACAAAAACAGACCCCACGGAGTGCTGGTAAATAATGAAATTTATGAAGTTTGCGCACATGATGCAAGGGAGATTTCAAAGCAGTATGCGGTGGGGATTTCGTGAAAGCATGGATTGATTTTGTAACGCTGTAAAATAGCGATGAGTATGTTATTTTGAAGCACTATTTGCGGTAAATTAGCAGTTTAAAATTGACCGTTTTTTAAAATATATGCGTTTTTTGTGTTGCAAAAAACATTTGCAAAATCACAAAATGCCACTCGATTTACTGTTTTTATTTTTACTCTCATAGCATGTAGTTGGATTTTTGTTCTGCTAAATCTTTTTGGTTTTTATGCAGTTTTGCAGCATAGATACGATGGATATAGCGGGTTTTCCTTGCTTTCGTATTGGATTATTTGCGAGAGCATTTTGCTTATATATCTAATTAGATACCTTCATAAAATAATGCGGCGAACTTGCCGTTTGCGGATTTTATAAAAACACTCTTGTTTTTCATTGCGGCAAATTTATAGCAAAAACAGTATAACAAGCCTCCTTTGTCCAAGCGCAGATTGACCCAATATGTGTTTAAAAAGATAAGGCGATAGTTTTAAGTAACTTTAAAAAAGCATACAAAAAAAGTTCGAGCAAAAAGTGTTGAATATAAACTTATTTTGCAGTATCGATTATGTTGCATTTTAACTTTCAAGCTGCATATATCCATGCAAAATACGCTTCATTGCGCCATAAAAATTGCAACATAGTGTTTGCGGCAGCGCAAGCATGAGAACAAAGAAAAAGAGACGGCAAAAAAGCAGCTTTATGGGAAACAAATACAAGTGTATCAAAAAACAAATTCGTATCGTCACGCAGCAATTACAAAGTTGCGCGACATGATAAATATACACTGTTTATGCGCTGCAAAAAGGGCATATATAAGTCATAAAACCGCTTCTGACAACACAAGCGAGATGATTTACGGTTTTGCAAAAACGAAAGAGAGATTTTCAAGTAAAATTGTAAAAAGGCGTCTGTGCAAACTTTATATAAGCATTTGACTTGTATAATTTTGCTCTTGCAACTTGCGGGGTGTTAGCTCAGCTGGGAGAGCGCAACGCTGGCAGCGTTGAGGTCAGGGGTTCGATCCCCCTACACTCCACCACGATAAAATCACCTAAACTTAAA
>JAIRKW010000022.1 GCA_031259875.1 Campylobacteraceae bacterium | reverse complement strand
CCATTTTTTATCTTTTAACTTATAAAAATTATGAATTATGCATTTTTAAAAATATAATACTAAACAGATACAAAAACTCAAATTTATTAAGTAAATTATAATGTTAAATATGTATAATTTATACTAAATAGATATATTAACTTTACTTTTCTTGTAAAGTATCTATATCGCTACTTTTTTAGGAGGTTTTTTATGAGTTTAAATGTTTTTTGGTTTTTACCTACAGGCGGAGATACAAGATATCTTGGCAAATCTTCAGCTGCAAGACCTGCCAACAACGTTTATCTTAAGCAGATAGCCACAACAGCTGAAAGTTTTGGGTATGACGGGCTTTTGATACCGACAGGAAGCGGAAGCGTAGACCCGTTTATCACAGCGGCAACTTTAGCAAACGTAACAAGTAAAATCAAACTTTTGGTTGCACTTCGCACTTCGGCTGTAGGAGGACCTACGGTATTTGCAAGACAGGCTGCCACATTGGATGAAGCGTTGCAAGGACGTCTCATTCTTAATGTAGTTCCGGGAGCTTACAAAGAAGAGCTTGAAGCAGACGGCGTATTTTTAAATCATGACGAAAGATATGAAGCGGCAGATGAGTTTTTGACTGTTTGGCGCAGGCTTTTAAGCGGTGAAAAAGTTACATTTAAGGGTAAATATTATCATGTTGAAAATGCTCAAAATCTTTTCCCTTCAGTTCAAAAACCACATCCACCTTTGTATTTTGGAGGTTCATCCGACGCAGCTCATGATTTGACAGCAAAGCATATAGACGCATACCTTAGCTGGGGAGAACCGCCTCATTTAGTGGCTGAAAAGATAGCTGACGTGAAAAAAAGAGCTGCCGCACTTGGACGAACAGTGAGATTTGGCATAAGACTCCAGATAATCGTACGCGAAACAGAAGAAGAAGCATGGGCAGCTGCAAACAAACTTATAAGCCATCTTGATGATGATTTGATAGCCACCGCTCAAGCCAATCAAAACAGTTCGGACTCCGTAGGACAGCACCGAATAACATCTTTGCATAAAGGCGACAGAAGCAAGCTTGAGATAAGTCCAAATCTATGGGCAGGTATCGGCTTAATTAGAGGAGGAGCTGGAACCGCGCTTGTGGGAGACCCTAAGATTGTAGCCCAGAGACTGCAAGAGTATATAGACCTTGGAGCAGATACATTTGTGTTATCCGGCTATCCGCATTTGGAAGAGGCTGTACGTTTTGCAGAGCTTGTTTTCCCGCTTTTGCCGGATAAAAAGCCGTTTACCGTTGAAAACGATGTGGTAACAGGCGGAGCGTTTGACACAAGACTGCTATCAAGCAATAAACACGTTAAAGCTTCTTAAAAAGGTTTAAAAATGGCGCATGAGATTTTAGAATTGCTTAATGACCCAAAAAGTGTGAAAATCCTTGTCAGCGTTGATGATGAAGGTTTGCCGCACCCCGTTGTCAAAGAGTCTTTGAGAAATGAGAATAACGATATCGTTTATACTGAATTTCTTGAGTCTTCAAATACAAACCGCTTTTTAACTAAAGCTCTTTGGTTTGACAAAAAGGTTGTTATTTTGTTGATTACCCATAATAAACGCGGTTTTAAAATCACAGCAAAGCCCGTTAAAGCCATAGTAAGCGGAAAGATATTTCAAAAATACTACGAAGAGGTTCAAAACAAATTTAAAGATTTTGACCTCTCCACAGTATGGGTATTCAAGCCTTTGGAAATCAGCGAGCAGACACTGCAAAAAAGGGTAGACGAAGAGACGCGTGAGAGACCTTACTTTTTGCATTTGGACAGACTCGCAAAGGGAGCGTAACAGATGAGTGCAAGAAGAGAGCTTACATTGGACGAAGTGGCGGATAAGTATCCCAATTTTCCAAAACTTATCATTTTAAAAACAGACGTTCAAAGAAGAGGCGTTTACTATACACCAGAAGCGCTTGATGCGGTAAATCCGGATATCCACCATCTTGGCGGAACGGATATCTTCGGCAACCGCGACGGCAAACTAAAACACAGACCCGAATCCTTCACTCTTCGTGACGGCACTTCGGTTTTAAGTACGCCGACACCTTTGGAAAATAATCCTTATACGGTTGATTTGATAGACGGCAGGCTTGTCTTGACGGATGAGGGAAATATACTCGAAGAGGTGTTTTATTGGGAGAAGCCGGATTTCTACGACAAAAGGACTTCAAGCGGCGCATTAATGCAAAATGTGGTAGGTTCGCGTCCACAAAGACTTTATCTTATCCCAAACCGTTACTGCCATTTTTGGACGGACGACCAAGGATGCAGATTTTGCGATATCGTAAATAACCTCAAACAGTTGAAAAACGAAACAGAGATGCAAACGAGGGTTAATTCTAAAGACGTATCCGAAACAATAAAAGAGGCTTTGAAAGAAAAAGGCAGATTCAGCGCGATATGTTTAACAGCAGGCTCTGATTTTCACGGCAAAAAACCGTTTGATAAAGAGATAGATTACTATATAGAGATTTTACAGGCAGTAGGCGAAAATTTTACAACCAAAAAGTTTCCCTCTCAACTTATATGCACAGCCGTTACAAAAGAGCAGTTAAAGAGGCTCTATGACAACACAGGCTTATCCAGCCTTACCATGGACATAGAGGTATTGAACGAAAACGCTTTTAGCCATGTATGCCCGGGCAAAACCAAATGGGTTGGTTACAAAGAGTGGAAGAAAAGACTCATAGACGCTGTTGAGATTTTTGGAGAAGGCAGAGTAAATACAGGCATAGTTTCAGGCGTTGAGCTTGTTCAGCCGTTTGGATTTAAAAGCGAAGATGAGGCTTTGGAAGCTGTGCTGAAAGAGGCGGATGAACTTGCAGGATATGGAGTCAGCACTGTAAATATGGTTTGGGTTCCGCGTCCAAACAGCCATTTTGCCAATGAGCAGAACGCCTCTTTGGAGTATTATGTAAGGCTTGCATGGGGACTTCAAGAGATAAGAACAAAACACAATCTTAAAATAGATTTTGATGATTACAGACGCTGTGGCAATCATCCGGATTCTGATTTAGCGCGCGTATTTTAAAACTTATCCGCGCTTATCGGACGGAGTGAAGAGCTGCAAAATAAAGCAAAAAAGAGGAGGTTACCATGAAACGTTTAATTTTAGATGCCGCAAAATAGCAGCGGCGGGCAGATACGGCTTTTTGTACAACGTAGAGGTTTTTTGATGCGCATGTTACGTCTTTTGCATATATAAGGAGTGCTAAAAGAGTTTTGACATATTACGACCTCTTTTTTGAGTAACATGTGTAGATTTAAAAGCGTATCTATTGGTTTTAGAGGTTAATTTAAATAAAAATGGAGGAATTGATATGAAAAAGTTAGTTTTGGCGTTTTTCACGCTTATCTCATTCGCGTTTACCGCATTCGCAGCAGAGCTTAGGATAGGCACACAGCCATATCCTTTGTATGCGCCGCTTTGGGCTGCTAAAGAGCTTGGCTATCTGGACGAAGAGTTCAAAAAAGCAGGCGCTGAATATACGTGGAATGTTTTTGGAAACGGACCTCTTGTAAATGAAGGTGTAAGAGGCGGCAGCATAGATTTGGGCACTATGGCGGATTTACCTGCGATTATCGCAAAATCAGTCGGGCTTGATATCGTTTTATTTTCAAATTTCGGCATAGGTGAAAAGGCATTAGCGCTTATCGTCCCAACGAACTCTCCCATAAAAGAGGTCAAGGATATTAAGGGCAAAAAGATAGCTTACGGCAAAGGCACTTATGCGCAGCATCTGCTGGCGATTTTACTAAACGATAACGGTTTGAAATTTAGCGATATCACAGAGGTCAATCTTGCCGCAGGCGATATTCCGGTTGCACTTGAGAGGGGAGATGTTGACGGGGCTGTTGTGTGGGAGCAGTATATCAGTCAGCTTACGGTTCCGGGCAAAGCGCGTGTGATAAAAGATGGAACGGGTATTAAGCTTGGAAACAATATCTCATACATTAAGCGTGATTTTGCCAAATCAAATCCCAAAGCGCTGATAGCATATGTAAAAGCGGTTCAACGCGGAGCAGAGTATATCAACAATAACAACGAAGAAGCCGCAAAGCTTTTGTCGCCTGTATTTAAGGTATCTCCTGAAGTTTTGAAAGTGGTTTTGTCACATTTTGAGTATTATGCGAAGTTTTTGCCGCGCGATATTGCCGAGATTGAAAAGGTCAAAAATTACGTCTTAAAAGAGAAGATTATCCGCAAAGATGTAGATATTAAGGATTTTGTTACTACCGAGTATTTAGATAAGGCGGGAATTTGATTTTTAAGCGGATTGCGGGATTTATTTGGTATATCACTCTGCCTGTTTTGATTATAATCGTCTGGAAAGCGGCGGACATCGCGGGATACATCGTCTCTTATACGATGCCGCCGCCTGAAGATATTGTCATTACAGCAGTTGAGTTTTATAGCGACGGAACGCTTTTGGAGCATATAAAGGCGAGTTTTATACGCGTAATTGAGGGATTTGGAATAGCGCTTATTTTGGCGTTGTTTTTCGGGGTGATTATCGGACTTAGTCGGCGTTTTGAGGGGTTTACCGACTCTGTACTGCAAATCATCAAGCCCATTCCTCCGATTGCATGGATACCTTTGGCGATATTGTGGTTTGGCATAGGCGAGGCATCTAAAATCTACATTATCGCTATAGGCGCCTTTTTTCCTATCCTTGTTAATACGGTTGAGGGCATTAAAAATATAGATGTGCGCTATTTGGAGCTGGCGCGCGTCTATGAAGTGCAAAGGTCGCGTGTAATTTGGCGCGTGGTACTGCCGGGAGCTCTCCCGTTTATCATGGTAGGCGTACGTTTGGGACTTGGCATGGGGTGGATATGTGTGGTAGCAGCGGAACTTATCGCCGCTAACAGCGGGATAGGCTATATGCTGATGGACGGCAGAAGTTTGTCGCGTCCTGATATGGTTATTTTAGGGATGATAGTCATAGGCGTTATAGGCAAACTGATGGATGACATTTTACGTTTTATTTCCAAAAAGGTTATACGATGGAATTAAATCGGAGTATCAACATATCACATCTTACGAAAGTATTTCAAAGCGGCAAAAACAGGATAGAAGCGCTTCAGGATATAAACTTGGAAATAAATAAAGGGGAGTTTGTCTCGATTATAGGAGCCAGCGGGTGCGGTAAAAGCACGTTGCTGCGCATTATCGGCGGACTTGACAAAGAGTATAAAGGTGAGGTTCTTTTTGAAAACAAGCCGATAACTGCTCCTTCCAGACAAAGAGGATTTATATTTCAAGATATCCGTCTGCTTCCCTGGCTTACGGTAGAGGAGAATATCAAATTCTCCCTGCCGTCCAATATACCAAATATCAACAGCATTGTCAGTGAAAAACTTGAGATAGTAAATCTCAAAGGATTTGAAAAATCTTACCCAAAAGAGCTTTCGGGCGGAATGGCACAGCGCGTAGCGATAGCCAGAGCATTGGCAAATCAGCCTAAAGTTTTGCTTTTAGACGAACCGTTCGGCGCACTTGACGCGATAACAAAGATAAAACTGCAAGAAGAGATGCTGCGCATTTGGGAGAAGGAAAAAATCACTATGATTTTAGTAACTCACGATATTGACGAAGCGGTGTATCTTGGTACTCGGGTGGTTGTAATGACAAATCGTCCCGGACGCATACAAAAGATACACAATATAGAACTTCCAAATCCAAGAAGCAGAATAAGCCATGAGTTTAATATCCAAAAAGAGACAATATACAAAGAATTTTTCGGGAGCGTTGAAGCGCCGTTTGCGTATTCGATATAGTCAATTTATTATAAAGGTCAAAAGATGAAAGTTATAGATATGCGTTGCCGACCAGCTTTTTTGCACGATTTTTTCGGTGCAAACAGAGGTTCAAAAGCTT
>JAIRKW010000014.1 GCA_031259875.1 Campylobacteraceae bacterium | reverse complement strand
GTATCAAGCTCTTCAAAAATCTCATTTTGGTAGAGCATACCCTCATATCTATTGTTTATAATGACTTTAACACCAAGAGGCGTTTTTGCCAGGATAAAAAGTTCTACTTTTTCATTTTGTGTAAATTTGGGAGTTGATTTTGGTAAAAATTTGCCGAATTTCTCAACGCCTATAACTCTTTTGCTTAATTCGTCAAGCGCTACAAAAATTACTCTTTTTTGACCGATTTTAAAAGGTGATTTTTGATATTTTAATGGAACAAAAAGCTCTTTTGGCAATCCCCAATCAACAAATGCGCCAAATGATGAGACGTCGGTAACTTCCATCAGAGCAAACTCTCCAAGTCTGGCGCATGGATAGAGCGTTGAAGCCGTGAGCCTGCCTTCGGAATCGTGAAACAAAAACGCATCTACTGCTTTTCCAATTTCCATAAAAGGCGTTACATAAGCGTTTGGAAGCAATACTTCATTGTTTTCTTTATCGGACAGATACAGCCCGTAATCGCTCTTTCTTGCGACTTTTAGTTGATTGATTTTTCCAATTTTGAAAGACAAGGTAACCTTTACATGCAATATAAAAAAGTATATTATAACAGACTACATTTATAAAAGGCTTCAAGATGGAAAAAATCATCTTTACGCTGCTGTTTTTTGGCGGAGTTGTATTTGGCGGCAGTGCGGACTTTGCAAAACGCCTCTCGGACGCAGCCTTGCTTTTAACAAAAGATAACGTTACCTACAATGCCGCTTATTTTAAAATCTCTTACCCAAACGGAGATGTGCCTCCGCAGTTTGGCGTCTGCACCGATGTAATAATAAGAGCTTACAGAAAATTGGGTATTGACCTGCAAAAAAATGTGCATGAAGATATGGCGGCAAATTTTGATAAATATCCCAAAAACTGGGGAGCAAAAAGAACGGATAAAAATATCGACCACCGCCGTGTGCCAAATCTTATGAAATTTTTTGAAAGACACGGACAGATAAAACCTGTCACCAGTAACGCCGAAGATTATGAAGCGGGCGATATCGTCGCATGGAAACTTGAGAGCGGCTCTACGCACATAGGCATTGTAGCCGACCAAAAATCGCCTGATGGAAAAAGATATATGATAGTGCATAATATCGGTTTTGGTCAAGTGGTTGAGGATTGTCTTTTTTGCTATAAAATCATCGGGCATTATGTTTATCGATAAGTTTTTTTGATACAATATCAAGCTAATTTTCTAAAAGGAATTTTTATGCGTCCTTCAATAGCGATTATGGCTGCCGGTCTTGGCACAAGAATGAAATCCTCCACGCCAAAGGTTTTACACAAGCTTTGCGGATATACAATGCTTCATCATATATTGAAAGAGGCGCAGTCGCTCTCCGACGACATACATGTAGTGCTTTTTCACCACAGCGAAGATATAAAAGCCGAACTTTTGAAAAAATTCGCAGGCCTTCATATAGTCATTCAAGACCATGAGCGGTTTCCAGGAACCGGCGGCGCTATCATGGGACTCAAGCCAAAATATAAAAGAGTGCTTGTGCTAAGCGGCGATATGCCTCTTTTGCAGACAGAAGATATGAAGCTTTTATGTCAAGATGAGAGTACGGATATCGTTATGAGCGCATTTTATACAAACAAACCCAAAGGTTACGGACGCGTTTTGGCAGATAAAGAGCTGCATGTAGAACAAATCATCGAAGAAAAAGACGCCACGGAAGAGCAAAGAGCGATAAAACTTGTAAATGCCGGAGTTTACTCATTTAATACACACTTTTTAAATAAAATGCTGCCAAAACTTGATAATAACAATGCTCAAAAAGAGTATTACTTGACAGATTTGATAAAGCTGGCAAATGAACATGCAAACAGCGTAAAAGCAGTTTTGGTAGAAGAGAACAGATTTATGGGTATCAATTCAAAAGCCCAGCTTGCCGCAGCAGAGAACATTATGCAAGAGCGCATTAAACATGCATTTATGAAAGACGGCGTTACCATGAGGCTTCCTGAAACAATATATATAGAAGCGGGCGTTACGATTGAGGGTGAGAGCATACTGGAAAACGGCGTAACACTGCTTGGTAAAACGCATATACAAAGCAGTCATATCAAATCGCACACAAGGATAGAATCAAGCACGGTCATAGATTCGTCTGTGGGTCCGTTTGCACATGTAAGACCCTACTCTCTTATAAAAAACTCTCATATAGGAAACTTTGTAGAGGTTAAAAAATCAACTCTCACGGGAGTAAAAGCCGGGCATTTGAGTTATCTTGGCGATGCAGTTATAGATGAAGGCACAAATGTAGGCTGCGGAACAATTACATGTAATTACGACGGCAAAGAAAAACATCAAACCATTATCGGCAAAAATGTATTTATCGGCAGCGATACACAGTTTGTCGCCCCCGTAGAAGTCGGCAATAATGTGATAATAGCGGCAGGTACGACCGTTACAAAAAATGTTCCCGAAGGCTCTTTGGCAATCAACAGAGCGCCTTTGAAATTTATCAAAGATTTCTTTTACAAACATTTTGGAGCAGATAAAAAGTGATACGGTTTTTAGAAAATAAAAATATCCTGCTTGGAGTCACAGGCAGTATCGCCGCCTATAAAGCGCTTGAACTCTTAAGGCTTTTTACAAAAGCGGGAGCTAATGTGAGAGTGATTTTAAGCGAAGATGCAAAGCGTTTTATAGCGCCTCTTAGCTTTGAAGCTCTTAGCAAAAACAGCGTTTTGCACAGTGAAACAGAGAGCTGGGAAGATGATAACAACCATATATTTATCAATAAATGGGCAGATGTTTTCGTCATAGCTCCAGCTACTGCAAATACGATAAATAAACTCTCTTCAGGCATAGCGGACAATCTTTTAACATCCGCAGCGCTTGCTTTTACAAAACCCATATTGATAGCTCCCGCGGCAAATACAGCGATGTTTTTGCACCAAAGCACGCAGGATTCGCTTCTTAAGTTAAAAAGCTTCGGATACAAAATATGCTCTGTTCAAAATAAGCTTTTAGCATGCGAAGATAAGGGCGAGGGAGCTTTGGCGGAAGTTAAAAGCATATTTTTTGAAACGGCGCGCGTTTTACTCTCATCTCCTTTCTGGCAGGGCAAAAATGTCATATTGACAGGCGGAGGAACTGTTGAAAAGATAGACGATGTAAGATTTATCTCAAACTTTTCAAGCGGCAAGATGGCTGAAAGTTTATCAACTGCCCTGTTTTTAAAAGGCGCTGATGTTTTACTCATCCACAGCAACAGACCTCATGAAGCAGATTTGCCTATAAAAAGAGTATTTGCGCAAAATGCAAAAGAGATGCAAAATGCTCTTGAGAGCGAGCTTTTAAACGGAAAATACGCATTTTTATTTATGATAGCCGCAGTGAGCGATTATAGAGTAAAAAATCCATCTCCTGGCAAGTTGAAAAAAGAGGCTTTGGGCGAGGAGTTCAATCTTGAACTTATAAAAAACAGTGACATACTCTTAGGATTAAACAAAAAAGATGTAAAAATCGTCGGTTTTAAAGCTGAGCTTGATACCAAAAATGCGCTTGGTAATGCCAAAAATATGTTAAAAGAAAAGGAGCTTGACGCAGTCTGCTTAAATATCATAAGCAGCGACAATCCATTCGGCGGCGATACCAATGCCGTAACATTTATCACAAAGACAAAAACGTCTGATTTTTTCAGAAAAAGCAAGCTTGAGATATCGTTTGACATTTTGAAAAATTGCGAAGAGTTGTAAATTGAACGAATTAAAACATGCGGCAATCAT
>JAIRKW010000048.1 GCA_031259875.1 Campylobacteraceae bacterium | reverse complement strand
GAGATTTGCAGGCTTTTTTTCTCTTTCAAAAGAGTTATTGATACTGTGCTGTTCTCTTTGGCGTAGTGTATGGCATTTGAGATGAGGTTTGCCACAGCGCGCCTTATCATATCTTTGTTGCCGATTATTTTGAAGCTTTCACCTTGCACAAGAAGCGTTAGATTTGTCTCTTCTGCAAGTATGCTAAAATACTCAACCGTTTTTGAAACTTCCTCGCCCAAATCAATTTCATCTTTTAAGATAGCTTCCCTTTCGCATGCGGATAAAAACAGCATATCATTTACCATTTTTGACATACGTTCAAGCTCTTCAAGATTTGAGTAGAGTATCTCTTTGTATTCATCAGCCCCTCTTGCTTTGTTCAGCGTTATTTGCATCTGCGCCAAAAGACTGCTTATGGGCGTGCGAAGCTCATGGGCTATGTCGGCTGAAAAGTTTGACTGCCTTTCAAAAACATCTTCAATATTTTCTATCATTTTATTAAAAGAGATTATCAAGCTTTTGAGTTCATTTGGGGCATGTCTCTCATCAAGCCTTGTATTTAGGCGTTCAGTCGTAATCTCTTGAATCTTTCTGCTGATATTTTTTACAGGCTTAAAACCAAAATATATAACAAAAAAAGAGGTGATGACGGTTATAAAACACGCTATGAGCGTTGCAAACCATAAGCTTGCCCTAAAATGGTGAATATAGTGCTGATGGAAGTTTATATCCATGCCGACTACTGCCTTTGCTATATTTTCACTCTTTTCAATTGCCAATGCAAGCATTCGGTAGTAGTTTACATTATCATCTAGTATCCGAAGTTCTCCGATTTTCAGTCTGTTTTGCATGATAAGTGCGTTTAAGCCTCCATTATCACTTTGAGAAAAATAGACTATTTTGCCGTTTTTGTCCTCGAGATAGATAAATACATTTGGGTGAGCTGAAAGTATGGAAGCGAAAGAGAATACTGATGTGTTATCTGTAATTTCCAGAGTGTTTTTCACAGATTTTGATACAATCTCAAGTTCATACATATCCATCTCTTCAAAATGAACTTTGACTGTGTGCTCTATATAAAGTCCAAAACAGACAAAAATCGCAACTGTAGCAAAACTTACAGCAATCATCAGCCGCAAAATCAGTGATTTGGGATTTAAAAATTGCAGCAGAGTTTTAACTCTCATCTTAATTCCAAGATATATCCTATACCGCGCACGGTGTGTATGAGTTTTTTCTCAAATCCGCAGTCTATCTTGCTTCTAAGTCTTTTTACCATAGTATCGATTACGTTTCTGTCGCTGTCAAAATTGATATCCCATACATTTGAGGCTATCAGCGACCTCGTAACCACTTCGCCTTTGTATGAGAGCAGAAATTCAAGCAGTAAAAACTCTTTATTTGTCAAATCTATCTTTTTTCCGTTTCTGCTGACGACTCTTTTTATCAAATCCACAGACAAGTCGCCTATCTCAATGTTTGGCTGTTTTATCTCTTTGCCTTTGCGCCGAAGCAGGCTTCGCACTCTTGCCAAGAGTTCAGCAAAATCAAAAGGCTTGGCAAGATAGTCATCCGCTCCCGTGTCAAGCCCTTTGACTTTATCTTGCGTCTTATCCAAAGCGCTTAAAAGCAGAATCGGTGTGGCGATGTTTTCTTCTCTGATTGTTTGTATGAGTTTTAATCCATCAATAAAAGGCAGCATGATGTCCAAAATTATCAAATCATACTTTTCAGTAAGCGCTAAATGCTGTCCGTCCAATCCGTCCACCGCCGTATCTACAACAAAACCAGCTTCATTCAAGCCCTGTTTTAAATAGTTGCCGAGCTTTATCTCATCTTCTACTATCAGTATTTTCATAAATCTTCCTTAAAACATCAAATTATACTAAAATAAATAACTATTTTAGGTTTCGGTTATATTTTTTTTCAGCTATTTTTAAAAGCTTATAAGCAGCAGGTATGATAAACATTGATAAAAGTGGAGCTGTTATCATTCCTCCTATCATCGGTGCGGCGATTGCGCTCATCACTTCAGAGCCAGAGCCGTGTCCCAATAAAATAGGCAAAAGTCCCGCTATGATGACGGTAACAGTCATAGCTTTAGGCCGCACTCTCAAAACTGCTCCTTGGTGCAAAGCTTCGTCCAAATCTTTTTCGCTCGCTGTTTTTGTTAATGTCGGATGGTTTTTGACAGCCTGTTTTAAATATATGAGCATGACTACTCCAAACTCCGCCGCAAGACCTGCCAATGCGATAAATCCCGTGCCTACAGCTACTGAAAAATTATATCCCATCAAGTATAAAAACCAAAATCCGCCGATAAGCGCGAATGGTATAGTAAAGATAATCAAAAGCGTTTCGCTAAAACGCCTAAATGCGAGATAGAGCAGGACAAATATAACAGCAAGCGTGAAAGGCACCATCAATTTCAGCTTTTCATTTGCTCTTTGCAAAAGCTCAAACTGTCCTGTATATGAGATACTGACTCCTGTGCTTTTGACCTCTTTGGCTATTAGAGTTTTCAAATCCTCAACAACAGAAACCATGTCTCTGTCTCTTGCATCTATGTAGACCCAGCTTGCGGGGCGGGCATTTTCACTTTTTAACATTGGAGTGCCCGAAGTTATTTTGATATCTGCGATATCTCCAAGCGTGATTTGCTGTCCCATAGGTGTTAAGATGGGCAGTTTTTTGAGTGTCTCCACGCTGTTTCGATAGCTTTGCGCATAGCGTATATTTATAGGATATCTTGCTGTTCCTTCGATACTTTCTCCTACTATTTCACCGCCTATAGCCAAAGAGACAAAAAGCTGAACATCGTCTATATTCATCGCGTATCGGCTTATCTGCTCTCTTTTTATGTCTATATCTATGTAGCGTCCGCCGACTAGTTTTTCAGCCAGCGCCGAGGTCACTCCTTCTACCTTTTTACTTATCTCTTGAATCTGTACTGCCGTTTTATCTATCTCTTCCAAGTTAGAACCCGATATTTTGATACCTATAGGGCTTTTAACTCCAGTTGAGAGCATGTCTATGCGGCTTCTTATCGGAAATACCCATAGATTTGCAACACCAGGAAGGCGCACTCTCTCATCAAGCTCTTTTATTATTCTTTCTATATCCATGCCTTCGCGCCACTCATTTTTGGGTTTTAACTTGATAACTGTCTCTATCATTGACATGGGCGCAGGGTCTGTCACACTTTCCGCTCGTCCTGCTTTGCCAAACACACTCTCAACTTCAGGCAGTGTTTTTATGAGCTTGTCGCTTATTTGAAGCAGTCTTGCGGCTTGTGCAGAAGAGATACCAGGAAGAGTCGAGGGCATATACAGCAAATCCCCTTCATTTATTTGAGGCAAAAACTCTCCGCCTATTTTCTTGAGCGGTATGATTGTAGTACCTAGTGCAAGCAAAGCTATAAGTATCGTAATTTTGGGGTATTTAAGCACTATGTTCAGCAAAGGGCGGTAGGCTTTGATAAGAAAGTTGTTTAATGGGTTCTCACTCTCTTTGGGAATTTTGCCTTTTATGCAGTATCCCATAAAAATAGGAATCGCAGTGATAGCAAGCAGGGCGGCCGCTGCCATCGAGTATGTTTTGGTAAACGCTAACGGCGCAAACATTCTTCCCTCTTCGCCTTCAAGCGTAAAAATAGGGATAAAAGACAAAGTTATGATAAGCAGGCTTATAAACAAAGCCGGCCCCACTTCAATGGAAGCTTGCGTTATGAGTTCCCAGCGTTCGTTTGAGTTTTGATTTGAAGAAGAGCGTTTTTCTAATTTTTTATGGGTGTTTTCTACCATGACAACAGCAGCATCCACCATGGCTCCTATGGCGATGGCTATCCCGCCCAAAGACATTATATTTGCATTTATGCCTTGAAAATACATAATGATAAATGCGGCGAAAACTCCAAGCGGCAGTGATATGATAGCAGCAAATGCAGAGCGTATATGCCATAAAAACAGCATACACACAAGCGCTATGATGATGAACTCTTCGATGAGTTTTGAGGTTAGATTGTTAATGGCTCTGTCTATAAGTTCACTTCTGTCATAAACCGTTACTATCTCTACGCCTTCCGGCAGGCTTGATTTTAATGACTCCAATTTCTCTTTTACAGCTGATATGACCTCTTTTGCATTTTTGCCGGAACGGATAAGTATGATACCTCCTGCACTCTCCCCTTCACCGTTAAATTCACCCACTCCGCGCCTCATCTGCGCGCCTATTGATACTCTTGCGACATCTTTAAGATATATGCCGACTCCATTTTTATCTGTTTTTAAAACGATATTGTTAAAATCATCCAAAGAGCTTAAATATCCGTTGGAGCGCACCATATATTCAGCTTCTGCCAACTCTATGACGGAGCCTCCCATCTCTTGATTTGATTTATCAAGAGCTTGCTTGATATCGGAGAGCATTATATTGTATTGTACTAACTTCAGCGGCTCTGCGACTATTTGATACTCTTTTACAACGCCGCCTATGGATGCCACTTCAGCAACATCGGGAATAGTTTTAAGTTCAAACTTTAAAAACCAATCCTGCAGGCTTCTAAGCTCCGCCAAATCGTAACGGTTTGTCTTATCTATCAAAACATATTCGTATATCCAGCCTATTCCTGTGGCGTCAGGTCCGATTTGGGGCGTGACTCCTTCGGGAAGTTTAGCTTGACTCAAATACTCCAAAACACGTGACCTTGCCCAATACAAATCTGTGCCGTCTTCGAAAATGACGTAGATAAAAGACTCCCCAAACGACGAAAAGCCTCTGACAGTTTTTGCTCCCGGAACGGAGAGCAGAAGAGTTGAAAGAGGGTAGGTTATCTGAGCTTCCACAATTTGCGGGGATTGGGAAGGGTAGCTTGTGCGTACGATAACCTGTACGTCCGATAAGTCAGGAAGCGCGTCAATAGGAGTATTTCTGACAGACCAGACACCAAAAACACTCAAAAAAATCAAACATATAATCACCAAAAAACGGTTTTTTATGGAAGCTTTGATGATGTATTCAATCACTGCCTAACTCCTATATCCGTATTTGAAGCTATTTTTGCAGAAACTTTCATTGCTTGATTGCCTTTTAAAAAAACATATCGGCAAATTTTCAAACTCAAAAAAATCAGATATGATAATGCGTTTGATTTTTTTGTTTATTTTCGCAAACCAAACTTGAAAAGCAAAAATGATACATCTGTTCATCTCTCAAACCCTTTATAGTTTAAAAGTCTATTAGCAGATTTCACCTCTAAAATATTCAAAAAAACCAAAAGCATTTTTATAATATGCCTAGTTTTCTTACCTGTTTTCATAAACCAATCTTGAAAAATAGAAGCTTTTATAATATATTTATCGTCGCCTGACTGCCCTGTTTGAAAAAGTTTGTCGGTAAACCTCCAAGCCCCCAAAATATTCAAAAAAACCAGATATATTTTTATGAAAGCTTTAGTTATCACTTGAACTCCTTATCTGTATTTGCAAAAGTTGTTTTTTGTGAAAACTTTGCCTTATCCGAAAAACAAAATATATTTTTATAATATGTCTGATTTCCTTGTTTATTTTCACAGAGCAAGCAAAAATCCAAAAACAGTTTTCCATGAAAGCTTTTTTTACGAGGTATTCAATCACTGCCTAACTCCTATATCCGTATTTGAAGCTGTTTTTGCAGAAACTTTCATTGCTTGATTGCCTTTTAAAAAAACATATCGGCAAATTTTCAAGCTCAAAAAAATCAAACATATTTTTGTCGAAACTTTGACGATATATTCAATCACTGCTTGACTCACATATATTTTCACAGTCCAAACTTGAAAAGCAGAAGTTATGACCGCCTTGCTTGAAAAAAGGCAAACTTCCAAATTTCTAAAACGTTCAAAAAATACATTTTTTTATGAGAGTTTTAGCTGCTATGTTTACGCTTGTTTTCACAGACCAAACTCGAACTTCCAATATGTAAAATTTGACAGTGCGTTTAATTATCGCTTGAAAAGCAGTTGGAAAAAGTACCCTAAAACAGTTTTTTATATATCTAATCACTCTTTTTTCTCATCTTCTCAAGCGCACCTCTAATATCAGCTTCAGAATCTATCAAAAATAACCCTGTCTCTACGACGCTCTCATTTTCATTTAGACCGCTTACGGCGGTAAATCCGCCCGATTCGCCGAGTATTTTTATGAGTTTTGGCGTAAATATACCCTC
>JAIRKW010000047.1 GCA_031259875.1 Campylobacteraceae bacterium | reverse complement strand
ATTTAAGACAAGATATTTTTCAACACTGTACCTGCGTATAATTCTTATTACTGTACATTCTGCCAATAAAGCATTGGATATGAACAGTCATCAAAAATCCAAGGTTCATCGTTGTTATCCCCAAATCTCCAACTAAGAGTGGTCTCGTAAGTATCTTTTTTATGAAGCTCATCATCGGTTTTACCGATACCGGAATTTGCATTACCGTCGCAAAAATTACTAAATCCCAAAATAGGCAGTGCACTTCGCGCTAAATTGTTTGATATAGTAGAATTGTCTTCAACATACCCTGCTATACGGTTTATATTACAGCAGTTTGTTCCAGCAACGGACGGATTAAGGGCAGCATTATTTTTGATAGTTACCACACATTCAACCCTTCCTGCTATACCTCCGACATATTCGCAGCCGCTGACATTTCCGCTTGAATAACTGTTTACTATAGAACCGTTTTTAATATTTCCGGCAATGCCGCCAATATATTTACCGCTGCCATTAACATTTGCGGTTGAGCAGCTATTTGTTATGGAAACGCCATTACCGATATATCCAGCTATGCCGCCTACTTTATCGCAGCCGCTGACATTTCCACTTGAACAGCTATTTACTATACGGCTTTTGCTGTAAATAAATCCGACAATACCGCCGACATCAAAATCGCCGTTAATATTTCCATCTGAACAGCTGTTGATTATGCAACTGTCGCCATATGCCATTCCTGCTATACCGCCGACATCATAACTGCCGTTTATGTTTCCGTTTAAACAACTGTTTATTATAGCACCATTATTGATATACCCTGCTATACCGCCGACTTCAAAATTGCCTTTTATATCTTTGCCTTCTGCTATCTCAACTCCTAGATTTTTTATCTTAGCATTTTCAATGCCGCCAAAAAGCCCGATATAATCGTCAGATGGTCTATTTATCCATAAATTGGTTATGCTGCAAGAGTTACCATTAAAGGTACCTGTAAACGGTGAAAACGGATCTCCTATAGGTTTCCATCCGTTACTTCCTTCAAAACCCGCACCCTCTTCATCCAGTAATATATCATTTAAAATGATATATTTACCATCTAATGCATTCCTTACGTTATTTAGCTGATGCTGTTTAGTTATCTCTATAACATTTTCAACTGCGTAAAGCCTGATATCACCGTTTAAATTATGAGCCATTAACGGTAAATCTTCTCCTGCTTTATACCATAATCCTGATTTAATATTTGAAAGATTGATATTGTCGCCGCTTATCTGTGCAGTCTCTATAAAATCCAAATTTTCATCATAAAAACTTACTGAGTAAACTGCTGTACAATTGCTTTCGCGTCTTGATAAAAAAATAGCATTTAAGCAGGATATAAAAAGCTGTTTTAAATTTGAGAAAGTTAAAAGATTAATTTGAACCGCCACTACATACCCTTTAATTTAAAATATATTCATAATATATGAATTTAAGGGTATCATATCGGAAAAAAATGCTAAATTACTAACGCTTAACTTAAATGTAATAAATTTTAATACAGTAAGATTTGCAATTTAGCATGTAGTCGACAGAATAAAGAGGTGCTATTTAAGCGCTATTTTCAGCACCTCTTCTATGCGCGAGACGGGCAGGATTTGCATATTGTCTTTTACTTCTGCGGGCAGTTCGTCCAAATCTCTCTCATAATTTTTTTTAGGAATTACCGCTGTTTTGATTTTAGCTTTGAATGCCGCAATAAGTTTCTCTTTCAATCCGCCTATGGGCAGTACTTTGCCTGTCAGCGTTAATTCGCCAGTCATAGCCGTATCACTTCGCACTTTTTTGTTTGACAAGATAGAAGCAATGGCTGTCGCCATTGTTATACCAGCACTTGGTCCATCTTTTGGCACAGCACCTTCCGGCACATGCAAATGCAAATCAAACCTCCTGTATACCTCACTTGACTCAGGCCAAAAACCACTGTTTTTTTCACTTTCATTAAGTGGTATATCTTTAGTTTTTATTTTTAATTTACCTTCATCTATCAACACTTTGACAACGCTCTGAGCTATCTTGGCAGATTCTTTCATAACATCTCCCAAAGAGCCGGTAAGCTGCATATTTCCTTTACCTTGGATTCGCACTGCCTCCACTTTCAAAACATCGCCGCCGACACTCGTCCATGCAAGTCCGTTTACCTGCCCGACAAAATCTTTTTCATCAGCTTTTTCTATCTCAAAAATGCTTTTTTCAAGATAATCTTTGACATTTTTTGCGCTGATTGTTATTTTACTCTCTTCTATGAGTAATTTCTTTGCACTTTTTCTAAGTATATCGGCAATTCTTCGGCGGAGATTTCTCACGCCTGATTCTCTCGTATAATTTTCTATGATAACTTTCACCGCGCTGTCAGATAAACTCACTTCACCACTTTTTAAACCGTGCTTTTTCATCTCTTGAGGGATAAGATATTTTTTGGCTATCTCAAACTTTTCCTGCGGTGTGTAAGAGTTCAAAAATATAAACTCCATTCTATCTCTAAGCGGTGCAGGAATAGATGATACATCATTAGCAGTTGCAATAAATACGACATTGCTTAAGTCAATATTGAAATTAAGATAATAATCCCTGAATTTATTGTTCTGCTCAGGGTCTAATATCTCCAGCAAAACAGCTGTCGGATCACCTCTAAAGCTTCGCGCTACTTTATCTATCTCATCTAAAACTACAACTGGATTCATTTGTGCAGCTTCTATAAGACCTTGCGCTATACGTCCTGGCATAGCTCCTATGTATGTGCGCCTATGTCCTCTAAGTTCATTTACATCTTCTAAGCCGCCAAGTGCTACACGAATCAAATTTCTCTGCAATGCTTTAGAGATAGAATTGGCAAGCGAAGTTTTACCCACTCCTGGAGGTCCGGCAAAACAAAGTATAACGCCTCTGCTCTCTTTATTTTTTATACCGCGCCTATCTAAAAGCTCTTTTACAGCAAAATACTCTACAATACGCTCTTTTGGCTTTTCCAGCGAATAATGGTCAACATCTAACTGCTTTTGCACATCATTTATATCAAGTTTTTTCACTGCAATATTTTCAAACGGTATCTCAAGAGCCCAATCCAAATAACCTTGCAATATATTAGCATCAGCAGAGTCAGGATGCATTTTGGAGAGTCTGTCTATCTGTTTTTTTATCTCTTTGTACGCATCCTCTTCCATAAAAGGCTTTTTCGTTTCCAATTTCGTACGGAATGCTTCTATCTCCTCTTCGCGCTGTGAATCCGCTCCAAGCTCTTGCTGTATCTGCTTTAACTGCTCTTTTAAAAAATACTCTTTATTGACTTTGTCTATACGTGAATGTACTTTGTTTTTTATCTCTTTTTGAAGACGGCTGGATTCTATATCGTTATCGATATAATCCACCAACATTAAAACTCTTTTTTCAAGACTCGTCTCAACAAATAGTTTATAAGCTTGGTCTTTTTTAAGCCTCATTGCGCTGGCAATCACATCGCAAATGCGTTCTGCTTCATTATTCTCGTTTATAGTCTTCAAAAGTTCCGACGAAATAACTGAACTTGCAGACGACAGAGATTGTATCTTCTCTCTTAATACGGATAAAAGCGCATCCGTTTTCAATACGTCAGGCTTTTGTGTATGCAAAACCTCTATCAAACCCTTAAGCGGTTTCGTTTGGGCATTCTTAACAATGCGCCCTTTTGCCATACCCTGAAACAGTATCTTTATACGCCCATCAGGAAGCGCAATTTTACGCATAATAGAACCGATAACACCTATATCGTATATACCATCAAAATCTCTTGTCCCCTCTTCTCCCATTTTTGTCGGTGCAACAATCAAAAGTGTATTCTTTTCAAGCGCATCATTCACAGCGGCAATATTATCACTATCGCTCAAAAATAGCTGTGTTATCATAAAAGGGTATAAAAAAAGCTCATCCTCCGCAACAATTGGAAGCTCGGTAGGAAATGTATTATAATTACTAAGCTGCAAACGCTCTCCTTTACTCAAACCATCGGCGATACCAAGGGATTTTAGGATTTATTACTTCCCCTTCGCCGTCGTAAGCTTTATCGCTCTTCTCCTTATAAAATTCCGCCGCTTCCTCTTTATTAAGTTTTTCATACAAAGAGGCGACATTTTCGCTCATGAGGTTTTCTCCAAGCTCCATTTGCACAAGCATTGTCTGCACCATAGGAATATAAGGCGAATAAGGATATGCTTCAATAAAACGCCTCATATCTGCTATCGTCATTAATATAAGCTGCTGATTTCTATTGGGGCGCGAAAAAGAGTCGTAATTAGCTTTAATCTTAAGATATCTGACATATTCGTTTTTAATACTGCTGCCGAATTTTTTTATGTACTCATCCAAATATTCGTTTGCTTTTACATAATTCTCTGTATCCATATGAGCTTGAGCCATTATTAAGAGCGCTTCGCTTAAAAGCGGCGAAGCCACATGTTCACTTGATAAAGACGTATAGAGCGAATCCGCTTTATCCATATCGTTGTTAATAATAGCCTTTATTATTTCGCTATACCAGTAATCAGCACTTTTATTATACTCAAGTACAGAATCTTTAACAGCGCACCCCGAAAATAGTATAAAAGCCACAATCAAAACAGAGAGCCTTCTTATCATTAAATCCATTCCCTTGTTAAAATCAGTGTGTATTTTACGCAATTATTGTTAATATTTAGTCCTACCACAATAAAGTTATAACTTAATATTTTACACTGTTATTTGTTATTTCAAGTTTAAAGGGTATAATAATCCCATTTTTTCACCGAAAGGATTACAATGCTTTTGACTATATTCGGTAACGGCGTAATGGCAAGTGCAATGATTTCAGGGCTCTTAAAACAAGGTTTTGAGATAGAAGTCTTTGGACGCGATGAGAAAAAATTGCAGGATTTAAAAGAACGTTATCCCAAAATAAAAATTGATACTTATGAAAAAGGGGTCGATATAAGTGGTAAAAACGTCATATTGTGTATTAAACCATATGCACTTGAAATAGTTGCGAAGCAGCTTAAAAACAAAGCTTCCACACTCTTTTCGGTACTTGCAGGCACTACAGTAGAGCAGTTAAAAACCAATATACAATCAGTTTATTACATAAGAGCAATGCCTAATATCGCGGCAAATTTTAACAAATCAATGACTACGCTTACGGGAGATAAAGAGGCAAAAGAGAAAGCTTCAATAATCTTCGGTGCAATAGGCAAAACACTCTGGCTTGGAAGTGAAAAAGAGCTTGATACGGCCACTATTCTTGCCGGCAGCGCACCGGCATTTTTAGCACTCGTGGCAGAAAGCCTTATTGACGGCGGCGTTAAAGAGGGGCTAAAAAGAGTGGATGCTGAATTTTTAGCACGCGGCTTGTTTGAAGGTTTCAGCGAACTATTAAACAACTATCAGCATCCAGCACTTATCAAAGACGCCGTTATGAGTCCAAACGGTGTAACAGCCAAAGGATACGCAGTGCTTGAGGATTACAAAGTACGAAGTGCGTTTATAAAAACATATAAAAGTTAAGGAACTTTCTTTAAATTAAAACTATATCTTATTTTTATAGTTTGTTGTTCGTAAAAATATTAAGCCAAATTAACAGACATTGACACATCATTTCAAATGCTGTCTTTTAAATGCAAACACTTATAATGAAACTTTCATAAGTAACTTGACATTATTTGGTTGAATTTTATCAAACGGCAGAGCTTTATAAGAATAACAACAAACCAGCATCAATGAAAATATTAAAAATAAGCGCTCAAATAAATATGATAGATTACTCATATAAGCAAACAGTTATAATGTATTCGCATACAAAAATTATAAATCAACCCATATGCGATAAAACCGAGCGTAAAATATCGCCGTCTTCACTAAGCGAAAACCATTTAAACTGCGCTCCATGCTGTAATACTCCGCCCAATATGTCACCGCCTTGGCGGTATTTTAAATCAAGTTCAGCTATATCAAATCCGCTTACAGTATTGGCAAACTCATTAAGTCTTGTACTGCTTGGCTGATTGGTATACAAAAAACAGTATCCTTTAAGCCCTGTACGGCTCACTCTGCCGCGTAATTGATGCAGTGTGGCAAGTCCTAAACGTTCCGCTCCTACTATAACAATAGTAGATAATTTCGGCAATGAAATACCTACTTCGACAACTGTAGTTGCAAGCAAAATATTGCCGTTTTTGGCAAACTCATCTAAAATCCGCTCTTTGTCTTTATCTTTGCCATGCGTAACAAAAACACCACTATATCGCTTCTCCCAAAACGACCTCCCCTCGTCTATAGATTGATACGACAAAATTTCACTCTCTTCTACAAGAGGATATATAATAACGGTTTGCCTGCCCTCTTTCATTTCATTTTCTACATGCGAGAGCATACGTCCAAATCCCTTTTTATCTATAATGTAAGTATCTATATTTTTTCTAAAAGGTGTCTCTTTAATAAATGAGTAATTCACTAAGGATGAGTGTATAAGACTCATAGTACGCGGAATCGGCGTAGCGCTAAACTGCAAAAAGTGCGGATGAGTTTTGCCTTCGCTTACCATTTTATGTATAGCATCTCTTTGCGCCGTACCGAAACGGTGCTGTTCATCTATCATTACAAGATCACATTTGGGAAGTTCGCGGTACAAAAGCGCATGTGTTCCGATGATAAAATCCACTTCGTCAAGCTGCGTATTTTTTTCTCCGCCCAGAGCTAAAACCACTCTTACAAACAGCGGCAAAAGCTTTTTAGTTTCATTATATATCTGCATGGCCAAAATAGTTGTCGGCACCATTAAAACAGTTTTTTTAGGATATGCCATCATCACAGCAGCAAACATTACAACCGTTTTACCACTGCCGACATCGCCCATAATAATGCGCTTTGCGGCAATTTGACCTGCTAAGTCGCTTTTTATATCTGCTATCGCCTTTTTTTGGTCATTTGTTAGTGAAAACGGCAGGCTTTTAATAAATTCTCTTTCGTCTGAAACAAGTACGCTTGAAGCTTTAAAATACTGTTTTTTAGAATTCAATGTTTTTAAAAAAAGGTATATTTCGGCAAACTTCAGAGCATTCATCGCTTCTTTAAGGCTTTTGACATAGTTTTGAGTGATGATTGGCTTGTGCAGCGATATAAGCTTTTTAGATGCCCATCTTGGAAGTCCCTCTTCAATCAGGCTCTCCTCCTTCAGATATTTGTCAATAAGAGAACACATTGTTTTTGAGGCAAGTTCAGTTTTATAGACGCTAAAAATACCTCCTATTTGAGATAAGATTTTCGGTTGCACAAGCTGTAATTTGCCAAAATTTCTTTGCACCAAAGCGCGTATAAAAAATTTATTTCCGGCTTTAAACGCAAGATAGTGAAAATTTTTAGGATTAAAGATGATTAATTCTGCTTCCAGACCCCACGCTATGGCGATTACTTTGAAAAATTTAGGTGTTTTTTGAGAAGATTTAACACTAATCTCAACGACATTTAATTCGTCTAATTTCGGATAAACCGATGGCGTCAAATCATCATATCTTACAGGCGCAAGAAGTGAAAGCCCTATTATGGAATTTATGCCAAGTTTTTCAAAATATCGTCTATGCTGCGGAGTCATTGGTAACGATTGAGAATATGAGTTCGTTTATCTCCTGATGATTACTGATAAACTCATTCAATTCCTCTATATTAAGCTCCTCTATCTTTTTTAGCTGCTCCTTTGAAAACCCAAGTCCAAGTCCGGAATAGTACTCGAAAAACGAACGCGACAATCTCTGAGAAAGCGTTTCAACTCTCAAAGGCTCTGAACCTAATAAAAATCTCTTCGCCTGCTCCAACTCCTCTTTTGTTGCACCCTTATCGGTAAACTCTTTTATAATCTTTTTCACAAGTTCGCGCGCTTCATTTAGAGTCTGTGTTTTTGTCTGCAAATATCCCGTAAACGAGCTTGATGTTTTATCAAAACCAAATCTCGAATACGCCGAATAAGCAAGTCCTTTTTTAACTCTTATCTCTTCCATCAAACGGCTTCCAAAACCACTCTCGCCCAATATAAACGAAGCGACTTTAGCTTTGTGTGCATCTTTATCGCCAAGCTTCATATAAAACGGCGCACCAAAATAAATATATGCTTGTTCACTTTTTTTAATCTGCACATCGTACGCTTTTGTATCGGCAACATTATAAAAACCGAGCTCTCTTTTTACCCCTTTGGGAAGCGGCAAAAGAGTATTTTTTACAAGCGTTTTGACTTCATCTGCACTTATATCTCCACCGATAACAACAATGAGATTTGACAAATCAAGGTGATTTTTGACAAACTTTTCGATAGACGTTTGGCTTATCTTTTTCAAACTCTCTTTTGTACCCAAAGTTGCGCTTCCAAGCGGTGTTTTTTCATACATCAGTTCTCTTAAGCGAAGCGAAGCCGTATAGTCAAAATCGCTCTCTTTGCTTAAAATCTCTCCAAGCGTTTGCATGTTAACCTTTTTGTATGCCTCTTTTGAAAAGTTTGGTTTTGCAAGCACTGATTTTGTCATATTTGCCCCAAAAGTAAACTCTTCTTTCAGGGACGACAACTCAAATACGATAGTTTCTCTGCCTGCGTTTACGTCAAAATTTATGGCTCTATTCTCCAGCTCTTTGGCAAAATCAGCCGCTTTTATCTTAGCAGTGCCCTCATTCAGCATAGCCGCACTAAAGCGCGCAAGTCCGTCCATACCGTTATCCTCTATACTGCCTGCACTCAAAAATACAAGCTGCATAGATACTATCGGAAGGCTTTTATCCTCTTCAAATATCACAGGTACATTAACGCCGTTTACCTCAATATTTATCACATCTTTACTCATTAAAACTCCTTGCATCAATAAAACCGCTAAAAAAACTTTTTTTATCATTTGTAAAATTCCAAAATATTATATGCTGTATCTCTTTTGGCTGGAATTTCGCCAATATCCCGTATAAGCCGTATCATTTCATCCTGACTCATACGATGCGCCATACCCGCCGCCGCTACAACATTCTCTTCCATCATAGTACTGCCCAAATCATTTGCTCCAAACATCAGCGCCAACTGCCCTATATGACTTCCCTGCGTTACCCACGAGCTTTGAATATTTTTAAAATTATCCAAAAACAACCGCGAGAGAGCCAACAGCTTCAAATATCTGTTCGAAGATTGCTTTTTAATATCGGGAAATTCAGCTTTCAGCGCGGTATTTTGGTTTTGAAAACTCCATAAAATAAATGCTCTGAATCCGCCAGTTCTATCCTGTAAACTTCTTATGCGCTCCCAATGTTCTATGATATCATCGTCTTTTTCAACTGTACCAAACATCATTGTAGCAGTAGATTTCATACCGATATTATGCGCGTTTTCGTGTACCTCTATCCATTTGTCCGCATCAAGCTTTTTGGGTGCGATAATATCCCTGACGCTATCGCTTAAAATCTCAGCACCTGCGCCCGGAATCGAATACAATCCTTTACTTTGCAAACGCTCCAAAACCTCTTTTGTGCTTATTTTTGAAATTTTGGCTATATAATCAATCTCTATAGCTGAAAAACCGTGAATAGTTATAGTTGGGTAATGCTTAGATATCCACTCAACCAACTCCTCATACCACTCTATCTTTAAATTAGGATGCACGCCGCCTTGAAACAGTACTTGAGTGCCGCCTATATCTATAAGCTCTTCAATTTTCCTGCCTATCTCTTCAAAGCTCAAAATATACGCGCTCTCATCTTTTTTGTGGCGGTAAAAGGCACAAAATTTACAATCCACCCAACAAACATTTGTATAATTAATATTTCTATCCACAACAAACGTGGTAATTTTATCCGGATGCAGCTCGCGCTTCCTCTCAAATGCCAGCCTTCCAAGCTCGCTAAGCGGAAGTTTCAACAGTTCCAACGCCTCTTTTTTATCTACTCTTTTCATATCCTGTCCGTCTATATAAAAGTGTGATTATACTCTATTTGGTTTTAAAAACGGTATAATATTTTTTTAAAAATTAAGGAGAATTTGTGCGTTATATGCGTTATATGCTTGGTGCCGTTCTTTTCATAACAGCTGTGCTTTTGATGGAATTTTTTTTGCGATGGCTTTATGAAAGCTTAAAATAACAATGAGAAAGTGGATTATACTAATCGGCACTGTTTTTATAGCAGCAGTTATATTTATTAAAACGGACACGAAAACAGAAATTTTGCAAGAAAGCGCAGTGCTTGCTTTCGGCGACAGTTTAACGGAAGGCTTCGGTGCAAAAAAAGATGAAAGTTATCCTGCAAAGCTTGGCAAAATATTAAATATGCACGTTATCAATGCAGGAATAAGCGGTGAGGACAGTCGTGAAGGACTTTTGAGACTACCCTCCTTGCTTGATGAGATAAATCCGCGTATTGTTATCCTTTGCCATGGCGGCAATGATATTTTAAGAAAGTATGATTTAAGTCTGACAAAAGAAAATTTATCAAAAATGATAAACCTCATAAAAAGTAAAAATATAGATATAATCTTTGTCGGTGTCCCAAGCCTCAATGGTTTTTTGATATCGACAAATGATATTTATGACGAATTGGCAGATGAGCATACTCTCATCTATGATGGTAACACTTTATCCAAAATCATTAAATCCCCAGCGCTAAAATCTGACCAAATCCATCCAAATACTGCAGGATACGACTTGTTGGCGCAAAATTTGGCTAAACTTTTTAATAGTCACTTTAAAATAATAAACGGACAAAATTGAGAAAATATATTCTCCTTTTTCAGGCAAACGCTTTGCTTCGCAGACTCTCCTTAGTGCAGTTTATATGCTACTTTGGCGCGTGGTTTTCAAATGTCGCAATATACACACTGCTTATAAAGCTTGAAGCCACGGCGTGGATTATCTCTGCAGTTACGGTTCTAACATTCTTGCCGACAATGATTTTAGCACCTTTTAGCGGTGTTTTAATAGATAAACTTCCTACAAAATTATTTATGATAACACTTTTTATCATAGAGATAATAACGGTTTTGGCTCTGCTTTTAGTAAACTCTTTGGATATGATTTGGCTGCTGTTTTTAGCAGTATTTTTAAGAATGGGAGCAAGCAGCACATACTTTCAAACTGAAATGAGTCTGCTGCCTCGCTTTTTAAAAGGCAACGACTTAAAGCTTGCAAACGAAATTCACTCTATTATCTGGTCTGTATCTTACACTGCAGGAATGGGGCTTGCTGGATTTTTTGTCTATATATACGGCGTAAAAAGTGCATTTATAGCTGACGCTGTATTGTTTTTAGCCGGACTTGGACTACTTTGGAGTGTTAAAGTCCCATCACTTGTTTTACAAAAAAGCGAACAGTTTTTATTTATGTTTAAAGAGGGATTTTTATACCTAAAACGCAATCCGAAAATTCTTCACATTATTATTCTTCACGCTTGTGTCGGTATCGCTTCATATGACGTTATCGTAGCGCTTTTAGCAGATAAAGTTTATTATGCCGTATTTGGCGCATCTTTAGTTATCGGCTTTATCAATTCATTCCGTGCGCTGGCTCTTACGCTTGGAGCGGCAGCATTCAGCCGCTTTGTAAATATAAAAAGTTTTCATCTCTTCTTTTTTGCGCAAGGGGCAGGCATTATTATCTGGGCAGTATTGCAATTTAACTTTTATCTTGCGTTTATCGGCATATTTTTAGCAGGACTTTTCTCTTCAACCATATGGTCATATACTTACACAATGCTTCAAAATTCCGTTTCAAAAGGTTACATCGGCAGAATGATAGCATTTAACGATATGTTTTTGATGGGAGTAAGTTCATTCATCTCATTTTTGTGTGGTTTTTTGTATCAGTCTGGATTTGAAATAGCCGTTATAACGGGATTGTTAGGTGTCTTATTTATAATAGGCGGTTTTTATTGGATGTGGGTTAAAAGAAATTATACAGAATAAATCTCCCTTCGCAGGGAGATTTTTATTAGAGGCTGTTTGCTTTTTTATACGCGATAATTGAAGCATAAGCTTCATCTTTGAGGCGAAGTTTCTCTTTTTTGAGAGTTTCAAGCTCGAATGAGTCCATATGCTCTCTGCCTTCTTCGACATCTAAAATTTTTTGGTCTAAGTCATTATGCTTTTCAAAAATTTTAGCAAAATGCGCATCTTCTTGTTTTAACTTTGTAATAATGTCACGATACTCATGCAACATAGCGATTCTCCTTATAAAAATTTTTTTATTTTAACGATTTTGTCATTAAAATCTTATGAACGATAATCGGCATTGATACTTACATATTCATGCCCCAAATCACATCCATATGCCGTGTAACTTTTATCACCCACACCCAAATCGCAGCAAATTTTGTAACTCTCCTGCTTCATAACGCGATTTGCCGCACTCTCGACCTCTGCGTTCATCTCTTTTTGAGAAGGCGAATATACAAGTACGTCATCATACTTTATATATAGTCTCTCTTCGTCACAGACAACACCGCTGGCTCCTATCGTTGAAGCTATACGTCCCCAATTCGGGTCTTCGCCGAAAAGCGCCGTTTTTACCAAAAGCGAATTGCTTAAAGTTTTGGCAGCAGTTTTGGCATCTTCTAAGGTAGCAGCATTTTTCACTTCAAATGCAACCATTTTTCTGCTGCCTTCGCCGTCTTTTACGACTAGAAACGCTAACTCTCTTGTCAAAAGTTTCAAAGCCTGCATAAAAGCTTCTCTGTCCCAAATGCCGCTTTTACCCGAGCTAATAAGCATCACAGTATCATTTGTGGATGTATCACCGTCCACGCTTATTGCGTTAAAACTCTCCTCCGCAGCTTCATTTAGAAGCAAGGTCATCTCATCCTGCGGCACTTTGGCATCCGTAGCTATAAAGCAGAGCATTGTGGCAAGAGACGGACATATCATACCGGCACCTTTAGCTATCGCGGCTACATGAAAACTGCCGCCCTCTTTCACGTCAACTCTTAGACAAATCTCTTTTTTAAATCTATCTGTCGTCATAATCGCATTAGCTGCCGCGTTGGAATTTTTACCATTAAAATCAAAAAGTTCAAAAGCTTTAATGATTTTACTTCTATTTAATCTGCACCCGATAACTCCCGTAGAACTCATAATAGGATTCAGCGCACTGACAGGCAAGTGTGAAAAAATCTCATCTATATCGTTTATACCCTCCACGCCAGTCATAGCATTAGCATTTTTGGAGTTTATTAGAATAAAATTTGTCAAAAACGTTTCGCCGTACCGTTTAAAATGCTTAATAGGTGCGGCTTGAAACTTATTTGACGTAAATATTGCTCCGACTAAGGCAGGCTCGCTGGTTCTTATGAAAGCCACATCATTTTTGCCTTCAGGTTTCAGCCCGACATTTACGCCGCCGCTAAAAAAACCTTCCACGTTGTCAAGTCCGCCTTTTATGGAAATAATATCAAACATATTTCAACTCCTCCGGTTTTGTTTTGCGCCTAATAAGTCTTTTAAGATTTACAATGCTCTCATTTGTACCAACAATCAAAAGCTTTGCGTTTATGCCGATAATCGTATCGCCGCGCGGCATCGGCAGAAATTTACCATTTAAATCACTGATGCCAACAACACTCACATTTGTTATGTCTCTTAAATGTGTTTCTTTTAGTTTTTTAAATATTATCCAAGAAAATTCCGGTATCACAACCTCTTCAATATTGACTGGAGTGTCTTTTTTAGAGAGTAGATTTTCCATTATATTTTGCATCTCAGGATGCAAACTGACAGCGCTCAATCGCTGCGCCACAAGCTTTGAAGGCGATACAACAGAATCTGCTCCAAGTTTTTTTAATCTCTCCGCTTCACTGTCATTGCTTGCATGCGCCATAATAAAAAAAGCTTTTTTTAATCCAAGCTCTTTTTCATAAAGCCTCGTTGTGACAACTTGAGCGATATTGTCCGCTACATGTTCGCTTAACGTTACTACGCCTCTGGCGGACGCGAGAGAGGATTTGAGAATAGATAACTCCGTGTGCGGTTCGCCTTCAACGTAATATGGATATTGATTTTGTTTGGCTATATACTCAAAATCAGGCGAATTATCCACAACAACAAAAGGTATATGGTTTTGGCGAAACTGTTTAGCTAATTCTATTGTAAAACTGTTGTGATGGCAGATAACAAAATGGTTCTTAAGCCGTGCGATTCTTTGAAGCATTCTACGCTCCTTGATGAGTTTTGTAATGACGCCTCTATTTATCATATCTATCAAAACACCGATTGAAAATGAGAAAACGGCAAATCCCAAAACAATCAGTCCGATAGTAAAAAAGCGTCCTGCTGTGGATATTTTGCCTATCTCTCCGAATCCTACAGTCGTAAATGTAGAACCTGACTGATATATAGCATCTATAAGAGTGAAATCATCTATTAAGACATAGCCTATAGTGCCTATCATCATAATTGTGACAAGCAGTATCAGAGGCAGTCTCAGCGGTTTTAACTGTTCGTATATTTGATTATCTATTTTGACTTTGGGGGCGGCAGAGCGCCACCCTCGGGGTGATTTATCCTTTTTGTTAAAAAAGTTCATAATTCACTCCCTGCGGGGTAAAAAATCAGCCGTTTTTCTTCATCGTTCTAAGCGTTGAGGCTGCAACTTTAATCTTTCGTGTAGTTCCATCCTCAAGAGTGACTTTTACTGTGCGAAGATTTGGCAAAAAGCGTCTTTTTGTTTTATTATTGGCATGGCTGACATTGTTTCCTACAAGAGGTCCTTTGCCTGTAAGCGCGCATTTTCTTGACATTGTAAATCCTTTAAATAGATTTTGAGTTTGGTAAAATGGTAAAAATACCAAGCAAAGTTGTGATTATAACACAAATAGTTGATAAAATCATTAAAATCAAATTTTTTTATAATACAAATTTATTCATACTTGCACAGTGCAAACTTCCATATTGACGGATAAAAACGACGGCATCCACTCCGACTATTTTGCGATTCGGCAATGAACGCTCCAAAAGCTCTTTTACTCTCAAATCATTTGCGTCGTTATGCACCGGCATCAAAACAGCGCCGTTTACAAAAATAAAATTGGCATAAGTAGCCGGCAAACGTTTGCCTTCGTAAAATATCGGTTTTGGCAAAGGCAAAGGAAGCAAGTTAAATCCTGTGTTTTCTAACTGCTCTTCCATTTTTTTTAACTCTTCAAAATGTTCGTCTTTTTCGTCTTCGCATATTGTATATGCTATCGTATCTTTTGTAATAAAACGAGCAAGCGTATCTACATGAGAGTCCGTATCGTCGCCTCTTAAAAAACCATGTTCAAGCCAAATTATCTGCTTTAATCCGAACAGTTCTTTTAATTTGGCATCTATCTCGTTTTTGTTAAGATTAGGATTTCTATTCTCTTCCAAAAGACATTTCGAAGTCGTCAAAAGTACGCCCTCGCCGTTACTGTCTATACTGCCGCCTTCAAGCACAAGCGGTATATTTACAAGCTTATTTTTCATATAACCGCTTTTGTAAAGTTTTTGATTGACTGCGTTATCAAGCGCAGCTTCAAATTTCCCGCCCCACGCGTTAAATGTAAAATCATACGAGATAATCTTACTGTCATCTTCAACATCAATTGCGCCAAAATCCCTTATCCATGTATCGTTTGTAAGCAGCTCTATAAGTGTTATATTATGAATACCTGCAAGCAGTTTTTCAGCCTCTTTTTTATCGGCACATAAAACAGTGCAGTGCTGATACAAAGAAGCTGCTTTGATAAACTTTTGATAAGCCAAAAGTATTTCATTAAGATAAGGCAGCCAATCGGTTTTTTTATGAGGCAAAGCAAGCAAAAGTGAACTTTGTCGTTCCCATTCGGCAAATAATCGTTTCATTTTCTCTCTTTTTTTGCGCGCTATTATAGCCAAAATAGCTGCCATAAGCTAACTTTTGCTACAATGGTCGTTATTTTTTCAATAAGAAGGTTTGCTATGTTGATAGCTCCAAGTATTTTATCTGCAAATTTCGGCAAACTGCACGAAGAGGTGCAAGCGATTTGTAATGCTGGATGCGATTTAGTGCATATAGACGTAATGGACGGACACTTTGTGCCAAATCTCACAATAGGGCCTGTTGTTGTCAGTGCGGCTGCAAAAGCCTCCTCAAAACCTTTAGATATACACCTTATGGTACAAAATAACACATTTTTTACAGAACTTTTTGCTCCCCTAAAACCAAAATATCTCTCATTTCATATTGAAGAAGAAAAACACCCGCACCGCCTTATACAGAAGATAAAAAGCTGTGGCATCAGCCCCGCTATAGTTTTAAACCCGCACACTTCACCAAAAAGTATAGAATATATTTTAGAAGAGCTCGATATGGTGCTTTTGATGAGTGTAAATCCAGGATTTGGCGGACAGAGCTTTATACCATCAACGCTTAAAAAGATTGAGATTTTGCGCAAAATGATAGACAGCGCAGGACTAAAGACTTTAATAGAGGTAGACGGCGGCGTAACTGACAAAAATATACATTCATTAAAAAATGCGGGTACTGATATAGTAGTAGCAGGCAATTATATTTTTGGCTCGTCTTCATATAAAAATGCTATAGATTCTTTGAGGGTGTAGATGAGAGTTAAAATCTGCGGCATTACTAATTATGAGGATGCTATGCTTTGTGTTAAAAGCGGCGCAGATGCTGTCGGATTTATATTTTACCCACATTCGCCGCGATTTATCAGTGTAAATAATGCCAAAAATATAAGCATAAAATTACCTCCATTCATAACAAAGACAGGTGTTTTCGTGAATGAAAGTGCACAAGTTATCAATGCTGTATGCAAAGAGGCAAAAATTGATTTGGCACAGATACATTTTGACGCAGACGATGATCTTCTCTCAAAACTTGAAGTGCCATTCATAAGAGTAGTAAGAGCAAAAGAGAAAAAAGATATACATAAATTAGCCTCATCTTACCGCCTTATAGATGCATTCACGCAAAAATACGGCGGGGAAGGCAAAGGCGTTGATTTGTCTTGGTTTGATGGAGTTGACTGTTCTAAAATCATTTTAGCCGGCGGATTATATGCAGATATGCTTGAAGATATAAAACGTTTTGGATTTTACGGTGTTGATGTTAACAGCGGAGTAGAACTTTCATATGGTAAAAAAGATGCGCAAAAAATAGTTAAATTTATAAAAAGCGCAAAATCTTGAAAAACTTTGACAAACTTACGGATAAATTAGCACGCAGCGATATGCTGCAAGAGTATTTTTTTAAAATGTTAAATAAAAGCAATTATGTCGAAGGTGCTGAAATAAACGATATTGAAAGCCTCAACTGCCTTGGACTTGATGTCAGCTCCAAAAGGGATTTGATAACACTCAATACAAGGCGGCGTTTTTGGCAGGAGCAGTATTTTTGCGTTGTAGATATAGAGACAAACGGCTGCTCGTTTCAGGATTCTCACATCATAGAGATAGGCGCTGTAATGCTAAAAAATAGCAAAATCACAGAAGAGTTTCACTCTCTTATTCACACACCAATATTAAGCGAAGCGATAATAAAACTAACAGGCATCACGCAAGAGATGTTAAAAGATGCACCGAGTGAAGCACAAACATTGGAAAAATTCCGTCTTTTTTTAGGAAACAGTATATTTGTCGCGCACAATGCAGAGTTTGATTACTTTTTTTTATCACAGGCATATAAGCGTTACGGATTACCGCCGCTTTTAAACAGACGGCTTTGTACGATAAAATTTGCCATGAGAACTATTCAAGCAGAGCGGTACGGACTTCAAACAATGCGCAAGTTGCTTGGATTAGACAACAATATACCGCACCGTGCACTTTGGGATGCAAGAAGTGCGGCAGAGGTGTTCAAAACTGCCTGCCAAAATATACCTTCAGAGATTAAAAGCACGGAAGACTTGATACGATTCACAAAAACAAGTCCGACAAAAGCCGCACTTACAAAACAACCTCGCTTGAATTTTGACGAGTAAATATGAAATTTGTACTTTTAAATATTCTATTTTGTACTCTGCTTTTTGCCGATAACCTATGTGTTATAGAGTTTAGTAACGGCATCAAACTCTTGTCCGTACCGCTTGCCGACACAGATGAAAAACGTCGAAAAGGGCTTTCAAACAAAGACGACATAGGGAATGGAATGCTTTTTGGCTGGCTTGGACCGCAAAACGTTTGTTTTTGGATGAAGGATACGAAAAAAACTTTAAATATAGGATTTTTTGATAAAAACAGAGAACTTTTTCAGATAGAAACTATGCAGCCTCTATCACTTGAATTACACTGTACAGATAAAGAGAGTCTTTTTGCGCTGGAGTTAAAAGAAGGCGGTTTTAAAAAAGATAATATAACTATCGGCACAAAAATAACAAAATTAAAGTGCAAATAAAACGTTTAATTACTGCATATTGCAAGCTGCAAAAACAGTAAAACTAAAGCGTAAATAATCTACTCTAAAAACTTGTTTATCTTTCTCCATTCTGCTAAAAAGTTTTTGCTCTTTTGCTGCGCACAATTAGCTGGACTTGTGGATGGAAGATAGATAGGCTTAAAGCCTGTTTTTTGCGAGCATAACTTTTGAAAAAGCTCTGTTGCTTTTTTGCCTGTTGTAAAAACTGCTTTAATCTGAGAATTTCTCAAAATATCCGAAAAGTCGTTTGCCATAGGACATTTTATCGTGCTATCTGCCGCCCCTATTATTTTGCAGGAGTACAAAACATCCCAAAGTGCGATACGATTTTGCAGCAAAAACGCCTTTTTTGACGCCATACCGTTTGCGGGCTCATCTTGTTTAAGTACTTGCGTTAAAGTCTTCCAAAAAATATTTTGAGGATGTCCATAGTAAAACCCATACTCTCTTGATTTGGGTGAAGGAAAAGCGCCTAATATCAAAATTCTTGAGTTTTCGTCAAACACGCACTCCCACGGGTGTATTAAAAATTCGCTTTTATCACTCATTATTGCACTTTTATAAAATTTTACACGCCGCTCGTATTTTTTGACCAAATATTCCTATAAATATTGCGCGCTCATTTCAGGCGCAACATTTGCAATAAAATTTTTATGTCTTTCATTTATGTACTCGATAGCTTTGTGACCATTAAAAATATTATACAGTACGATTTCGCTCTCTTTTGTAAATCTATGCCCTACTCTAATATCATATGTCTTAAAAAGCCAGCTAAAAAAGCTTATTTTACAAGAGGCACTGTCTATATCTCTCCATTTCACACCTGTTGAACCTCTTGACCAAGGAAATATACCGCTATATACCCAAACACCGTCATTATCGATGAATAAAACTGTGCTTCTTAATGTTAAAACTCTCAAAATAAAAAAGAGCAGCCCTATCAATAACAACGCTGCAAACACCAAAAAAGCTATACTTAATATTTCAGCTATCAATGCTTCATCTTCTGGTTTTAATGTTTTGGCTGCCAATACTTTACTGTCTATAAAATACAAAAAAAGATAATATATACCCGCTAAAATAGCAACTTTCACCGCAAACCAAAAAATATGCCAAAAATACACCGTCCATGACACTCTAAATTTTTCGATGAATTTGTCACCATTTTATTGACTTTCCATGCAATTATCCTTTTAAAATTCTAACTCTCTTTAAATAACTTTTTCGCCAATTGGTCTGCTTTTGAAGATGTTGTATCCTTTTTCATCGTTTTATATATCCTATTGATATACTCTTCCAACATCTGCTGACAATTTATCTCTTTACCATCTTTTGGTATTTGGTGTTCATATGTACCATCTTCTTTAAGCTGCCAGCTTAAAACATTATCACTAAGCTGTACCTGCAAAATTTCAAAAAGCTTTTTTTGCAAAGCCTTATCTTCTATAGGCGTCATAAGCTCGAGTCTGCGTTCTAAATTTCGCGGCATCCAATCCGCGCTTGAGATAAAAAGATTTGGATTTGAGTGTTTAAAGTAAAAAATACGCGCGTGCTCTAAGTATTTGCCGACAATTGACTTGACGCTGATATTATCACTCACTCCTTCAACACCAGGCCTTAAGCAGCAAATCCCGCGAATAATAAGCTCTATTTTGACACCCTTATTTGAAGCATTGCAGAGAGCCTTTATGACATCAGAATCCACTAAAGCATTCATTTTCGCTATAATATGCCCTTCGTTTTTCTTTTCTGCTTCATTATTTATCATCGTAATCACACGATTTTTTATCTGCATAGGCGACATAGAGAGATTCTCAAGTTTTTTATTTTTGGAAAAACCTGACAAAATATGAAAAAATGTCGTTGAATCTTTAGCATAATTTTCGCGCGAAGTAAAAAAGCTTATATCAGTATATATACGAGCAGTGGAAGCATTATAATTACCGGTACCAAAATGCATATAAAACTTCAATTTGTCGTCTACTTGACGGATGACCTGCGTAATTTTCGCATGAACTTTAAAGCCTGTAATACCATATATTACGTGTGCACCGGCATTTTCCAATGCTTTTGCCCAATGCAGATTATTCTCTTCATCAAATCTTGCTTTCAATTCCACCATAGCAGTTACCTGTTTGCCGTCACTAGCAGCATTTATCAACGCTTGGACTATGGGAGAATTTTTCTCAACACGGTAAAGCGTCATACGAATAGAGATAACTTTCGGGTCTTTTGAAGCTTCCTGAATAAATGACGTCACAGAATCAAAACTCTCATAAGGGTGCGCTATCAAAATATCGCCTTTATTTATCGTCGAAAAAATAGACTCATTTGTGTTTAACGGCGGTAAAATTTTAGGCGCATAAGGAGGCAGCGTTAAATGCAAAAAATCTTTATTTCCTACTATCTGCCACAAAGCTCCCAAATTTAAAGGAATACTATATTCGTAAATATCTTTTTGAAAAATATGCATATGCGAATTTAAAAACTCAACTATATCTGGATCTGCATCTTTTTTGATAGCAAGCCTTACGAACGCTCCTTTTCGGCGCAGTTTCAAACCCTGCTCCATCATCAGCATAAAATCATCCGCTTCCTCTTCTTCTATATTCATATCGGCATTTCTCGTAACTACAAAAGGAGCCGAAGCGATAAGCGCATAACCTGGAAATATATCTTCAACGTGCCATTTTACGATGGATTCGATAGGTATATAAACATTACCGCGCGCTTTATAGAATCTTGGCAGTACTCTTGGGATTCTTATCATTCCATATTTTATTTTGCCATTTTCGGAGTCTTGCAATTTAACGGCGAGCGCAAAACTAAGGTTATTCAAGTGCGGAAATGGGTGAGTCGCATCAACTGCTATGGGAACAATAACGGGAAAGATATTTGAAAAGAAAAACTCATCTGCTTTTATCTGCAATTCACGGCTTACTCCGCTGTATTTTGAGACAAAAAGATTCTCTTTGGATAACGCCTGAATTATTTCATTGTAACTCTGTTCAAAAACATCTTTTTCATTTGTTACATATTCCCTTATAGCGCGCAACTGATCAAGCGTCGTTTGTCCGTCATTGCCTGTTGTTACAATACCGGCAGATAAAAGCTGCTTAAGTCCTGCCACTCTTATCATATAAAACTCATCCAGATTTGTAACATAGATAGCCAAAAATTTAAGTCTTTCAAGAAGCGGAAGTTCTTTTTTGAACGATTCGCTTAAAACACGCGTGTTAAAATGAAGCCACGCCATCTCCCTATTTAAATATATTTCAGGATTATTTAAATCGTTCATATCTCTCTCCTTATAACCTTTTTTCACAATTTTTTATTATATCAAAATAGAGCAAAAAGAGCCCGTATTTAAGATAAACTTTGCTAAAAAACTATTCTTTTAATATTTTTTTGGTACAATCTTATCTATTTTATAAATACAGCAAAAAGACGAGCAATGGACACCATTTTGAATACGCTCAACGAGTCGCAGCTTAAAGCTGTCAAAAAGATAGATAATCCCGTTTTGATATTAGCGGGTGCAGGAAGCGGTAAAACAAAAACTATTACTTCACGCTTAGCCTATCTTATAGGTGTTGTTGGTATAGACCCTGCCAACACACTCACATTGACTTTTACCAACAAAGCTGCCAACGAGATGAGAGAAAGAGCGTTATCGCTTTTAAGAAGCGCTGATTTAAAAGTTATCTATCCGCCGCTTTTATGCACTTTTCATAAATTCGGACTGCTGTTTTTGAAATTTCATATTAACCGCTTGGGGCGCAAAAATAACTTTATAGTTATAGACAGTGATGATAAAAAACGTATTTTAAAAAGTTTTGAAATAGATATCCCGACTTCTGTAGTATCAAATGAGATTTCACACTATAAAAATTCATTTTTGACGCCGGAACTTGCCAAAGAGCAGGCAGAGGGCAGGCAGTATGAGATTATAGCTTCGCTTTATGAGCGGTATGAAACATATTTGCTGCAAAATAATCTTGTTGACTTTGATGATTTACTTACGCTTACATACAAAATTTTAGATAATGATCAAGAATTATGTGAAGCAACAAGCCGCCGTTACCAATATATAATGGTAGACGAATATCAAGATACTAACGACCTGCAGTATAGACTCCTGAAAAAGCTCTGTTACACACACTCAAATATATGTGTTGTAGGCGATGATGACCAAAGTATTTACGGTTGGAGAGGTGCAAATATCAAAAATATACTTGAGTTTTCACAAATGTTTGAAAATACAACTATTATAAAACTTGAGTACAACTACCGCTCTACGGACGAGATTTTACAAGCAGCAAATGATCTCATAGAACATAACCGCTCACGCCTAGGCAAAGTCTTAAAAAGTACAAAAGGCAAAGGTAAAGATGTGCAATTTATGGAGTCTCTCGATGAAAATGCGGAAGCTTCTACTGTAGCTATGCATGTCAAAAAACTCATAAACAGCGGCGTAAATCCCAAAGAAATAGCGATACTGTACCGCATAAACGCTCTTTCGCGTTCTTTGGAAGAGGGATTAAATCGTATGCGTATACCATTTAAAATGGTAGGCGGTGTAAAATTTTATGAAAGAGCAGAGATAAAAGATTTAATAAGTTATCTGCGAATAATCACCAATCCACACGATGACTTTTCACTTTTACGTATCATTAATCGTCCAAGAAGAGGTCTTGGCAAAGTTACAATAGATAAAATCGCCTATTTGGCAAATGATTCAAAGCTTTCTGTGTATGACTTTATGCGCAAAAATACAGAACTTGTTAAAAATATAACATCTAAAAAATCTTATGAAAGACTGACAGAATTTTTAGAGAGTATAGAGAACATTATGAGTATTAACAGCTCTTATGATTTGATTGATGAGCTGGAGAGAGCTTTTGGCATAAAACAGTATTACAAGGAGCTTCCTGATTCTATAGAGCGCACTTTGAATATAGATGAATTTTTCGGACTTTTCAGAGATTATATCAAGCAAAATCCAGAAGCTACTATAGATATGTTTTTAAATGAAATCGCACTTCAAAGCGAGCAAGACCAAATAGATGGTGACAGCATTAATATTATGAGCGTTCACGCAAGTAAAGGTTTGGAGTTTGAGTATCTGTTTGTCATCGGAATGGAAGAGGGATTTTTTCCGCTCATCGGAGAATCAAACGATATAGAAGAGGAACGCAGACTTGGCTATGTTGCTATTACGCGGGCAAAAAAAGAGTTGACTTTAAGCTGTTCGGCAAGCCGCTTTTATAAAGGCAGAAGGACAGATTTGACAAAGAGCCGCTTTTTAAACGAAGCCGGTATTTGCGGCGGATGTTTGATTATAGAAAAAAGTTCGGAATTTAAAAAAGGCGACCTCGTTAAACATAAAATTTTTGGCATAGGCAGAGTAACAGAGGTTACAAAAATCAAAAAAGAGTCTAAATTGCGCATAAATTTTGGCGGAAACAAACGTGATATTTTAAGTGCATTCGTGGAGAAAATTTGAACGAAAATCTACTTTTTACTGCAAATAAACCATGCGGTATATCTTGCAATAAATTCTTATCGCAAATCAAAAAGAAATACGGCATAAAAAAAGCAGGCTACTCTGGAACGCTCGACGTAAATGCAAGCGGTGTTTTGATAATAGCTTTTGGACAGTATACAAAGCTGTTTCGTTTTCTGAAAAAAACACCAAAAAAATACACAGCTGTACTTTGGCTTGGTGCAAAAAGTGAATCGCTGGATGCTGAACTAATAGAGAATATAACAGAATTGAAACCGTTTGATTTAAACGAGATACATCAGGCGGCGGCAAAACTTATCGGGCAAATCAAATATATTCCGCCAAAATTTAGCGCAAAACGCATTAACGGTAAAAGAGCGTATGATTTGGCAAGAGCAGGCAAAGAGTTCGAATTGAAAGAGATAACGACAGAGGTTTTTAGTTTTAAAATAAAAAACTACGAACACCCGTTTGTAACTTTTGAAGCAGAAGTCAGCGAAGGCGGATATATCCGTTCTTTGGGTGCAATATTAGCTGCATCGCTTGGCATTGAGGGATGTTTGAAATCTTTGCAAAGAGAAAGCGAAGGAGAGTTTAAATATGAAAATGAAAAGCCGCTTTTGATAACAAATTTTTTAGATTTGGAAGAGAATTTTTACGAAGGAAAGAAAGAGGATTTACTTTTGGGCAGAGTTTTGCAAAAAGAACAGTTTAAAAAGAGTAATTTTGGAGAGTATTTTGTAGTAACGGATAACTTTTTATCAGTTGTAAAGATAGACCAAAATGGCGTTGATTATATTTTAAATAAGATAGAGATATGATAAAATCACACGCAAAGATTAATATTTTCTTAAAAATTGTAGGCACAAGAGATAATTACCACGAGATAATATCTCGTTTTGTAAGAGTTGATAATCTTTATGATGAGCTTGAATTTTTACCTAAACCGCTTCATATAAAAGGTTTTGAATTGAAGGGTAAATTTAATTGCAGCATTGAAAAAAATACTATTTACAGAGCGTACAAACTGCTGCAAAATGCCGCAAACACGAAAAAAATGGACAATTTTTTTGCCGAGTATTTTTTAAGCGTTAAAAAAAATATACCTTTGGGCGGTGGTTTGGGCGGTGGCAGCTCCAATGCGGCGGCATTTTTACTGTACATCAACAAGGCTCTTGAACTTGGATTGTCAACAGAAGAACTTTGCGGTATCGGAAGCAAAATAGGCGCAGATGTAAACTTTTTTTTATACGAATGTAAAGCAGCAAATGTAAGCGGCATAGGCGAAATTATAGAACCTTTGCAGGACGAAATACCAAATATCGAACTTATATTTGACGTTGCAATGTGCGATACGGCTTTGGTTTACGGCAAATTCAGAGAATGCCGGCAAAATGATATCAATAAGACAGCAGCGCAAAAACTTACCTTTTTAAATTCTAAAGAAGTATTAGAAAAATTCGACAATACGGCTTTAAACGACCTTTTAAGAAGCGTTTTGATATGCTATCCGTCATTAAAACCAAAAGCTGACACTGGGTTGTTTTTAAGCGGCAGCGGAAGTACATTTTTTAAGGTAAATTAATGGGTACAACAATAGCACGCAATAAAAAAGCGTTGCATGATTTTGAGATATTTGAAAGCTATGAAGCAGGAGTTGAATTGAAGGGCAGTGAAGTTAAAGCTATACGGCTTGGACGTGTAAATTTGAAAGATTCGTTTGTAAAAATCATTAAAGGCGAAGTATTTTTAATAGGTGCTCATATTTCACACATGAATACGGCAAATCCATTTTTCAAACCCGACGAGCGGCGCGACAGAAAACTTTTACTGCATAGAAAACAGATAGATAAACTTTTCGGTAAAGTAATGAAAGATGGAATGACTATTGTAGCTTTAAGTCTTTATCTAAATGACAAAAACCGCATAAAAGCACAAATCGCTTTAGCTAAAGGCAAAAAAGAGCACGATAAAAGAGAAAGTTTAAAACGCAAAGAGGCAGACCGCGAAGCAAAAGCAGCAATGAAGCGGATATAAATTGCTTGTTAGTACAGCGAATAATTGTACAGAAATTAATGATGACAGCAATGATATTTTAATTGTTACATCGCTTTGCAAAATCCAATTAAACCTATTTCAAAAACCAAAAATTTTGCCATAATAAAAACGCAGTGTTTTTTGAATGTTGCAAAAAAGCTTCAAAACCATTGTATATTTAAAACAGGTTCAATAAACTATTAAAATAATAACTAATGACGTACTCATAAAACTCATTATGCTAATAATGCAGACAATCTGTAAATTGTGCATTTTAATGCCGCCAACAACGCTTCTTTTATAAATAAAAGCCTATTCAT
>JAIRKW010000041.1 GCA_031259875.1 Campylobacteraceae bacterium | reverse complement strand
TAAAATATAATACTCTATAGTTTTCATTATTTTCTTCATTTTTAACGAAGTTATACGCTCCAAAGGGTCGTAATCGCCTGATGTCGCTTTTACTTCTACAAAATGTAAAACATTCTCTTTTTCTGCGATAATATCTATCTCTCCAAAACGAGAATGATAGTTGCGCGCTACAATTTTAAGAGTTGCTTTTTCTAAAAACTGCGCCGCCGCCTCTTCGGCCTGACGCCATGAGGGAATATTATCTTTTTTCTTTGCAAAAAATTTGAAAAACATTTTTTATTATAAGATAATTATGCTAAAGAGGAGTATAAAATCACCGGCGCGCTTTACAATATCGGATATAGCTTTCACTCTGTTTATATTACCCAATCAATCATAATATCATCATCGTTTTTTCTTGAGCGCTTGGAAGCTTTATTTGTATATATCAAATCTTGATTTTTGAGACTTACATTTGTTTTGCCAGTAATAGAACGTGTAATAAAAACGTTGCTGCCTATTACAACGCCCTCGCCTATGACAGTTTCACCGCCAAGTATAGAAGCTCCTGCGTAGACTATTACATTGTCTTCTAATGTGGGATGTCTCTTTGTGCCTTTCAAGCGCTGTCCTGCTTTTAAAGATAGTGCGCCCAGTGTTACACCTTGATAAATTTTTACAAAATCCCCTATTATCGTAGTTTCACCTATAACTATACCTGTTCCGTGATCTATAAAAAAGTACTTGCCGATTTTAGCTCCCGGATGTATATCTATACCCGTTATAGTATGCGCATACTCGCTCATAATACGCGGTATCAAGGGAATATCCAACATATGAAGTTCATGGGCTATTCTATGTACGGTTATTGCAAATATCCCCGGATACGAGAATATAACTTCATCGGTACTTGACGCTGCAGGATCTCCATCATAAGCTGCTTGAACATCCATAGATAACATATCTCTTAAATTCGGAATCTTCTCCAAAAAAGCGCAGCTCTTCTCTTGAGCAACTAGCATCATATTCTCTTTTTGTGATACATTATCTCTATTTGTCAGCATTAATGTTTTATATATTTGCTTATATAAGTGCTCATGAACATGCGTGATATGTTCGCTTATCATAAAATCTATCGTTTTCACGCATCTTTGTTTATCAAAATATCCAGGGAAAAGCACTTCACGAAGCCGCAAAACTATATCTATAATCTCTTCATGTTCGGGCAAATTTTCGCAGTCAAGATTATCGCAGTTAAGATGACTTGTATGTTTATATTTTTTATAACTCTGCGCAATTAAAGGCGTAAGAGCATTTAGTTTTATTTGTATATCGTCTTTCAATATCTTCTCCTTAATTTTAATACTCTGCTATAGTGCTGTCTATTTTGGAAGCCCACTCCATGATACCTCCTTTTAGATTTAGAACTTTTCCTCCAAAACCCTCTTTTTTAAGAGCTTTTATGGCATATACGCTTCTAACTCCGCTTTTGCAAAGAATAACAGATTCTTTACTCTCATCTATTTCATTCATGCGGCTTACAATACTGTTCAGCGGAATATTAACCGAGTTTTTTATATTTCCCATTTCAAATTCAAATGGCTCACGCACATCAATTATATTGATTTTTTCACCTTTGTCAATCTTTTGCTTCAAAGTATACACATTAATATTTTTAAAACTGCCGATTTTAGGCGTTTTAACAGCACAAAAATCTTCATAATCAATAAGTTTTTTAATAGTCGGATTTTTGCCGCAAACAGGACAATTTTCATCCTTTTGCACTTTTATCTGCGTAAATCTCATTTTCCATGCATCTAAAATAATCAATCTTCCAATAAGTGTATCTTGTGCGCCTAAAACCAATTTTATCACCTCGTTTGCCTGAATAGAGCCTATAATGCCTGGCAATACACCAAATACGCCGCCCTCTCCACAGCTTGGCGCAAGCTCCGGAGGCGGAGGAGACGAAAACAAGCAGCGATAACAAGCTCCTTTTTTAGCCCAAAAAACACTTGCCTGCGCATCAAAGCGAAATATTGAGCCGTACACAAGCGGTTTATCTAAAAGCACGCACGCATCGTTTGTAAGATAGCGCGCAGGAAAATTATCTGTACAATCAACCACAATATCAAAATCTTTTATAATATCAAGCGCATTATCGCTTGTAAGTTTTGTATCAAAAATAGTTACTTTTACGAGCGGATTTAGACGTGCTATGCCCTCTTTGGCAGATTCGGTTTTAAGTTTTCCAATATTATCATTAGTATGTATAATTTGTCTTTGAAGATTTGTAACATCTACTCTGTCAAAATCTACTATGCCAATATTTCCGATACCTGCGGCTGCAAGATAAAGAGCAGAGGGCGAACCCAAAGCACCGCCGCCTACTATCAAAATACGTGCATTTTTCAGCCGCTTTTGCCCCTCCAAGCCGACATTGGGCAATATAATATGACGGCTGTATCTTGTTATCTCATCTTGTGTCAACTCTTCCATATCTTCTCCTTTTTGTCAAAGAATTATACAAAAAAATCACATAATTTACATTTTATGATTTTTATTGTGTACAATATAGTTGTAAATTTTATTTGAGGCAAAATAGCTGTATGAAAAAGATACTCGCCAAATTTGATACATTTTTGAATAATATCTCTTTTTTAAACAGAACAAGACTTGTACTTTTTGTGTTAGCTTTCGGGATGGCTTGTATCTGCTTTTTGACATTTGTTTCGCTCTTTGCACTCAAATATGACCACGAAATACTTTACGAAATCCGCATCGCCAATGTCCAAAAAATAGCCGAATTAGACAGGTTTTATGTTGATGAGGCATTTGCGGCATTAGAAAATAAAGATAATGCTAAACTTATTAGTTTATATACCGCGACAGATGATATCTGGCAGCAAATCAAAAACACACAGATAAAAAAGCCCGGCTTCCCTGCTAATTTTGCAAATTGGTGGTTAAGACTTTTTATGATTTACGATAAGCCGCCTGTTTTGCAAAAAAGCAACGATATAGAGTCAAAAACAGACAGTGCACTGCAAGAATTTAAAGATATTGCCGCCAATGATACCGGTAAAGCATTTGTTATTCTGCGCAATCTCTCAAGTCTTTTTCCGCAGCTTATCGACTCTTACCTAAAAGAGGCAGGGGCGGAAAAAATACGCACTGACAGAGCTTTTACAAAAAGTATTATTATTCTGCTGCTTCTTGTGGCATTTGTTTTCATTACAAGTTCATACGCAACCTACTTCATTATCAAAAATATCCGCAATCTGCATAATTATCTTGAATTTGACGTGAAAAAAAAGACTAAAGAGCTTGAGGATTTGAACAATTCTCTTGAAGCACGCGTTAAAGAGGAGGTAGAACTTAACCGAAATAAAGATAGGATTTTATTTCAACAATCAAAGCTCGCAAGTCTTGGCGAAATGCTCCAAAATATAGCGCATCAATGGCGGCAGCCGTTAGGCGCTATAAGTATGATAATACAAAGCTTTGAGATAAAGTACAAAGCCGGCAAACTTGACAATCAATTTATTGCTTCAAGAGTGCATGATGCTAAAGT
>JAIRKW010000141.1 GCA_031259875.1 Campylobacteraceae bacterium | reverse complement strand
TGACTTGCTTCGGTCAAAGTTTTCACCTTAGCATCAATCTCATCTTTGCTTGCATTTTCATTTTTCAAAGTCTCTTTCAATTCATTCAAAGCCTTTTCTATGTTAGCTTTATCGTCAGCTGAGATATTTTCGCCCAAGTCTTTAAGGGACTTTTCTGTCTGGTGGATTAGAGCTTCGGCGCCGTTTCTAGCATCCACGACATCTTTTCTTTTTTTGTCTTCTTCTTTGTGAAGCTCGGCATCTTTCACCATCTTCTCTATCTCTTTCTCGTCAAGTCCTGAACTTCCTGTGATTTTAATCTCTTGAGCTTTTCCGCTTGCTTTATCCTTAGCAGAGACTGTCAAAATTCCGTTTGCATCTATATCAAACGTAACCTCTATCTGCGGAATTCCGCGCGGGGCGGCAGGAATACCTTCAAGATTAAATTGGCCTAAAGATTTATTATCTTTAGCAAAATCCCTCTCGCCTTGCAATACATGTATCGTAACTGCCGGCTGATTATCTTCTGCTGTTGAGAAAACTTGAGTTTTTTTAGCAGGAATAGTCGTACCTTTATCTATAAGTTTTGTCATAACTCCGCCAAGAGTCTCTATACCAAGGCTAAGCGGCGTAACATCCAAAAGCAGTACGTCTTTAACGTCGCCCTTAATAACTCCGCCTTGAATTGCCGCGCCGATTGCTACGACTTCGTCTGGATTTACAGATTTGTTCAACTCTTTGCCAAAAAACGCTTTAACTTTCTCCTGTACAAACGGCACTCTTGTAGAACCGCCCACCATAACTATCTCTTTAATGTCTGTTTTTGATACGCCAGAATCTTTTATAACTTCTTTAATTTTATCCACGGTTTCGCTTATCAAATCCTCTATCATGGATTCAAATTTTGCACGCGTGAGTTTTTTAACTAAGTGTTTTGGACCTGTGGCATCAGCTGTGATAAACGGCAGATTTATCTCTGTTTCGTTGGCTGATGAGAGCTCTTTTTTGGCATTTTCAGCGGCTTCTTTCAGTCTTTGAAGCGCCATAACGTCATTTTTCAAATCAATACCATTTTCATTTTTAAATTCACTTACAAGCCAGTCTATTAAACGGTTGTCAAAGTCATCTCCACCCAAAAACGCATTTCCGCCTGTAGCTAAAACCTCTACAACATTATCGCCTGTTTCAAGTACGGTTACGTCAAATGTGCCGCCGCCAAGGTCGTACACCATTATCTTTTCGGCCTCTTTTTTATCAAGTCCGTAAGCAAGAGCGGCAGATGTAGGCTCATTTATGATACGAAGTACGTTTAAGCCGGCAATGGTTCCAGCTTCTTTTGTCGCTTTTCTCTGTGCATCGTTGAAATACGCAGGCACAGTAATAACGGCGTCAGTTACGCTCTCGCCCAAAAAGCTCTCAGCATCTTCTTTTAACTTTATCAAAACTTTAGCACTTATCTCTTGAGGAGTATAAACTTTGCCCGCTATCTCTATAGCGCATGCGCCGTTTCTATCCACAACTTTGTAAGGAAGCCGTTTTTTAGCTTCAGCGGCTTTATCCTCATTGCTCATAAGACCCATGATTCTTTTGATTGAGTAGATGGTTTTTTGCGGATTTGTAACAGCTTGTCTTTTTGCCGTGTCTCCAACTAAAACCTCGCCTTTGTCCGTATATGCCACAACTGAAGGCGTTGTATTTTTACCCTCTTTATTTGGTATAACTTTCGCTTCGCCTCTTTCATATACCGATACGCAAGAGTTTGTTGTTCCTAAATCTATTCCGATTACTTTTCCCATTTTCTTTCCTTTTTAATGAATTTTTTTAAGTAAATCCGCCCTGAAGCGGTTTTTAATCAACCTGTTTTTTAGCGGCAAAAGCCGATACAAAAAACAGTCTAACGAGCAATGCTGACCATCGCAGCTCTTAATACTCTGCCTTTTATAGTATAACCTTTTTGAAAAGTCTGAACTATCTCCCCGCTTTGTTTACCCTCAGCCTCCACCTGAAGCGCAGCATTATGGACATTTGGGTCAAATACGCCGCAACTCTCAGTCTCTTTTATGCCATGTTTTTCAAATACTTTTTTAAACTGTTCAAGCGTCAAACCAATGCCGTCTTTTATCTTTTTGGCAATTTCGTCAGTTGCTTCATCTGCTGTTTTATAAGCTATCTCAAGCGCATCTATAACAGGCAATAAATCTCTTGCAAACTGCTCATGCGCGTAATCTATAGCTTGATATTTCTCTTTTTCATAACGCTTTTTAATATTCTCAAAATCAGCATGCGCTCTGATATATTTATCTTCGGAAGATTTCAGCTTTTCTTCAAGTTCTTTTACGATATCCTCATTGCTGTTCACGTCATTTAACGTTTCGCTTTGCAGTTCATCTTCAAAAATATTTTCGTCTGCCAAAACCTCCGCATGTTTTTCATTTTTCGTCTTTTTTTCTTTCATGTATCCTCTCCGTTAATTTTCTTTAGCTTCATTGAAAAATCCTTCAAAATCAGTATTTAACCTGCCAAGACACAACATATTGGCATTATTTGAACCAATTTTTGCTCTTTGTTTAAGAGCCATATAGCCGCTTGGAACTATCTCTTCAAAATAGATTCCCTCTTTGAGTTCAAGTATGCTTCTTGCATCTTTGAAAAAACTGTAAAGAGGCCTGTTTTCATTCTCTCTTGCCATCTCATAAAGCACATCTTCGCCTTCTTGAAAAAGCACTTTGCTCACAAGCATTTTGTCCAATTTCATACAAAGTTCATCAAAGCCCACTTTTGAGGCAATAGTGCGCAATTCGTAGACACCAAAACCTAAAAGTTCATTTAAAAACCTTGCCGCTTCTGCACTGTAAGATATGGTAACTTCGCCACCATCAAACACCAGCAGTAAAAAGCGCCCGTCCACGCTTATAACCTCTTTAAGCTCTTCGTTATCCTGAAGCTCAAGAGCGCAGTAAAGCCCGTATTCAATAACAGTTTTTTTTACATGCGAAAGAGTACCCAATGTTATAGCAGTATCGGTTCTAAGCCTTTGCATCCAATACCTTTTAAGGGCATCAGTCGTAGGTATCCTGCCGCCGCTTATATGAAGCTGCATCAAAATGCCTTCATTGCAAAGACGATTAAAATATGTTCTAATGGTAGAAGCCGATATCTCTATGGGCATTTTTGTCTGAAGCTCTGCCGAACCTATCGGCAGATTATCCTCCAAATATGCTTTAATGATAGCTTCCAAAATCAAATCTTGTTTAGATGCTGCCTTCACTTTTAGCACTCTCTTAGGTTAATTGCTTGTAATTATACAACATTGAGTGTATTCTTGTCAAGTCTTAATATAAGTTAGTTGATATAAAGAAAGTTTAGTCTATAACGCTCATATTATTTTAAATCAAAAAAAGTGCGATTTCATCAGCTAAAAAGTAGTTATAACTATACAGCCTGCCATCTTTAATATACGCTTTTTTACCATTTATCAGCATATCAACTTTACTTATCGCCTGCTCTGAAAAAAACTCCAAAGTTATACCAACATTTGAACGCATTGCTAAAAAAAGCTTCTCTAATTTCAAATCTTCTTCACTCAAACTCTCTGCCTTTTGAATAAGCGGCGATTTGATATATTCTTCCAAATTTCTAGAAGGATAAAAGCGTTTTTGTCCGTCAAATCCAACAGCTCCACAGCCTATCCCAATATAACTTTCATGCTGCCAATACTGTTTATTATGAAAACATTCGTAACCTCGCGAAAAACTGGAGATTTCATATTGTGAAAAATTTTCATTTTCTAAAGTTTTGACAAAAAATTTTGCCATTGACAAAGACTCTTTTTGGATATTCTTTCTCTGAAAAAATGGTGTTTTTTCTTCTATTATTAAAGAGTAAGCGCTAAGATGATTTATCGGAAGAGCCGCAGCTCTTCTAATATCATTCTCCAAAAGTTTTTTTGTATCCGTCTTCACGCCATATATAATATCAACAGAAATATTTTCAAATCCCGCTGTATATGCTCTCAAAACCGCTTCTTCTGCATTCTTTGCGTCATGAACGCGCCCTAAAAACTTTAACTTTTTATCATCAAAACTTTGAACGCCAAAACTTACGCGGTTAAATCCAATCTCTCTCATGTCTAAAAGCCACTTCAAAGAGGCGGAATTTGGATTTGCTTCTGTAGTTATCTCCGCTGCACTATTTAAAAATGGCAAGAGTCTTTGCATAAAAGGTTTTAATAATTTTGAATCAAATACTGAAGGCGTTCCACCGCCGACAAAAACAGACTCTATGCTTTTTAACTGTGGATTAAATCTCTCTAACTCAAACTCAAGCTGTCTTAATATGGCTTTTGAGTATGCTTCTTTAAGAACATCTTTATTTGTGTAAGATGTAAATGCACAATACGGACATTTGCTTTCGCAAAATGGAATATGAAGATATAAAATCAACTAAACTCTTTTGAAATTTATTTCACGCCTGTAATGTTCAAAAATTTACACAATTTTAATCACATCTTGGCTACCATTATAGCAAAAATTCGAGGCTTATAAATGTCGGAAAAATTAATAGAAGGTGAGAAAAAATACCGTCCTAATGTAGCTGCCGTTATCGTCTCATCCGAATATCCTTTTAAATGCAAAATTTTTATAGCGCAAAGAAGCGACATAGAAGACGCATGGCAATTTCCACAAGGCGGTATAGATGAAGGGGAGAGCCCAAGCGAAGCGCTTTTACGAGAGCTTAAAGAGGAGATAGGCACAAAAAAAATAGAGATTATAGCTGAATATCCCAATTGGCTCTCATACGATTTTCCAAATAAAATAGCAAAAAAAATGTACCCTTACGATGGGCAGAAACAAAAATATTTTCTTGTTCGATTAAAAAAGAGTGCAAAACTTAACATCAAAACAAAACATCCAGAATTTACCGATTATAAATTTATAGACGCACAGGAGGTATTAAAGCATATCACTCATTTCAAAAAACCTGTTTATAAAAAAGTATTGGAATATTTCAAAAAAGAAGGATATTTATAATGTTGATAGTCCAAAAGTACGGCGGTACGAGCGTAGGAACCCTAGAACGCATCCGCGCAGTAGCAGATAGAGTCATAGAGTCAAAACAAAATGGGAATGATTTGGTCGTAGTAGTTTCAGCGATGAGCGGAGAAACAAACAAACTTATAGAGTATGCTGAATTTTTCAGCAAAACGCCCTCGCAAGCCGAAATGGATATACTTTTATCCGCAGGAGAGAGAGTAACAAGTGCACTTTTGGCGATAGCTTTGAATGAGCTTGGATATCCGTCTGTTGCCATAAGCGGCAGGCAGGCAGGAATTATAACGGACAGCTTTCATACAAAAGCGCGTATAGAACACATAGATGCGACATTTATGCGCGAAACTTTAAATAGCGGCAAAATAATTGTAGTAGCAGGCTTTCAAGGCGTCACAAAAGAAGGTAAAGTAACGACTTTGGGACGCGGCGGAAGTGATTTGTCAGCTGTAGCAATCGCTGGTGCATTGGAAGCAGATTTGTGCGAAATATTTACAGATGTGGACGGCGTATACACCACCGACCCAAGAATCGAACCAAAAGCTAAAAAACTTGACAAAATCAGTTATGACGAAATGTTGGAATTAGCAAGTTTAGGAGCAAAAGTACTGCAAAACCGCTCTGTAGAACTTGCAAAAAAATTAAATGTAAACCTTATAACAAGAAGTAGTTTCAATAAAAACGAAGGAACTCTAATCACAAAGGAAGAGAATATCATGGAACAAGCGATTGTAAGCGGAATAGCGCTCGATAAAAATCAAGCAAGAATAACATTAAGAGGCGTTGTTGATAAGCCTGGCATTGCTGCTAGTATTTTCAAAAAATTGGCTGACAGCAACATAAATGTTGATATGATTATACAAAATGTAGGTGTTGACGGCACAACCAATCTTGGTTTTACTGTTCCGCAAAATGAGTTGGAGTTTGCCAAAAAGATTATGGAAGAGCTGCAATCCTCTGAAAAACTCGAGTATGACAATGATATAGTCAAAGTTTCAATTGTAGGCGTAGGCATGAAATCTCACAGCGGAGTTGCGGCTCTGGCATTTAGTACTTTAGCAAATGAAAATATAAATATAGAAATGATAAGCACAAGTGAGATAAAAATCTCTATGATTATACAAGCAAAATATGGCGAACTTGCCGTAAGAGCGCTCCATAAAGCATATCGTTTAGATAAGTAATATGCAAGAAAAGTTTCAGCAATGGACGCTTGAGGCGATAAGAAAAGAGGGGGCTCGGTTAAGCTGGCTGGAGGAGAAAAGACTTGAGTGGACGCCGCTGCTGGCTTCCACGCTAAAAAAGATGCTCGATGGCTATACATTTATTATTATGAATGATAAAGATTACGAGTGGTTTGCGGATTATATAATGCTGTCTATCAACAGACCGACAAAAGACCGTCCTTTTGTTCCTTTTGTCAATATTAAAAGCATTTTTCCAAATATTGATCTTTTAAAAAGCAATGAAGATTTTGAGATTTTGGAGGATATGCTCTCTTTGATGTTTCAAGATGCTTATACGTTTTTTTATGTTGGTAAAAGCAATGACGTTAAATATCGCATAGCCAAAAGAAAATATGACAGTTTTTTATGGATGATAGGCGAGCAGGTGCAAAACAGTTTTTATCTTGATTCGACCGATGAAAGGTTGGATATAAAGCTGCTGGAGCTTTTCAAGCTCTTAAACCGCAGTATTGATGCAGTACTTGGTGATGAGGTTTCACTTGAGGATTGATGAGAGTTATATCCTTGTATGCAGGGATTTGGATAAGATAAAAACATATATAACGGACAATTATCAAAATACAAATATCAAAATTTTCGCACCTGATGATTTTTTGCTTGAAAACGCCAAAGAGGTCGTAAGAGAAGCATACATTGCAGAAAGTGAGCAAAAAATTATAGTGATGATTTCTAAAAGCTTTAATCTCATTGCGCAAAATTCACTTTTGAAGATTTTGGAAGAACCGCCAAGAAACATCACATTTATAATGTGTGCACCGTCAAGAATGATATTCTTACCAACTGTACGCTCACGGCTGACGATAAAAGTGCTTGAAGCCGATGTAAAATTGCAAAAAAGCGGACTTGATTTTAAAAGGATGGGCATAGGCGAAATATATTCATTTATAAAAGATAAAAGATATATGGAAAAAAATGAGTTAAAATCGCTGATACAAGGTATTATGGAGGAAATTTGCGAGCAGGATATTAAGCTTAATGCGCATGAACTTAGTTTTTTTGAAAAAATACTTCATTTGGCAGAGTTAAACTCTTCAAGTTCAAATCTTCTTTCATGTGCTCTTCTTGCAATTTATCACAGGAAAAATAGATGAAAACAAAGATAATGGGTATTTTAAACATAAATTCCGACAGTTTTTTTGAGGACAGCAGAATTACAACAGATGAAGCGGAACAAAAAATCGTACAAATGATAAATAATGGCGCAGATATGATAGATATAGGTGCGCTCTCTTCAAGACCCGGCAGTGAAACAATAAGTGACGAAGATGAATTAAAAAGAGTGCGCAGTGTTTTGGATACAGTTAAAAAAAATAGATTTTATGAAAAAGCACAGTTTAGTCTTGACAGCTATTCGCCTTTGACACTTGATTATGCGCTGAATTGCGGTTTTAAGATAGTCAATGATATAACAGGACTATCAAATGACGACGTATGTTTGACAGCCAAAAAACATAATGCCTCGGTTTGTATTATGCATATGAAAGGAGAGCCCAAAAATATGCAGGCAAATCCTGAATATGACGATGTTGTCAAAGAGGTTGATGATTTTTTCAAAGAACGAATAGAAAAAGCAAAAAGTTTTGGCATACACGATATTATATTGGATGCAGGTATAGGATTTGGCAAAAAATTGGAGCATAATATTGCACTCATAAAACATTACGGCCATTTTATGCATTTTGGGTATCCGCTTCTGATAGGAGCAAGCAGAAAATCAATGATAGACAAAATTTCACCCTCTCTTGTCAGCGAAAGACTGCCAGGAACGCTGGCTATTCACATAGAAGCAGTCAGAAACGGGGCTTCCATAGTGCGATGTCATGACGTAAAAGAGCATGTGCAAGCAATAAGAGTATTTGAAGTAATAAGATGATGAGTTATATAAAACTCTTTTTTATAAATATTTTTGGATATTATGAGTTATGGATGATATGGCTTTCTATTTTTATAATTGCAGCTTTTATTATAACAATAGTATTGGTACTAAACAGAGATGAGGAGTACAAAAAATTTAATTCCGTCTTTCTATACAATGTTATCTGGAAATGGAAATACAAAAAAAACAGTATTATCTCCCTTTGGTGCTACTGCCCCGAGTGCGGCAGCGAACTAATGTGCGATGATGAGTATTGCCGCTCTGCTATAATGCTCACCAATAAAACTACATTTTTAATATGCCAAAAATGCGGCGAAATAGAAAAAAGCAGAATTGTCGGCGGGGATAGAAATTACCTTTTAAGGATGGTCAGGCTTGAGATACAAAAGCGCATTAGAAACGGTACATACAAGGATGAAACAAAAAAATGAATTATGAAGAATATAAAACCGCGCTTATACAATTAAATTCATGGGCGCACGCATATTATGTTTTGGACAATCCGTTAGTTACAGACGAAGAGTATGACAAGCTATACCATACCGTTTTAGATTATGAAAACAAAAACCCATCGCTCATAGACCCAACATCACCTACGCAAAGAGTGGGCTCAATAATGCTGGAAGGCTTCACAAAAGCAGCACATTTAAGCCGTATGTGGAGCATGGAAGACGTATTTAATGAACAGGACTTGGATGATTGGATATGGAGGGTCGGCAAAACAAAAAATGATTTTACATTCTACTGCGAACCAAAATTTGACGGCGCGAGCCTCAATCTTATATATGAAAACGGCACGCTTCGCCAAGCTATAACAAGAGGCGATGGCATACAAGGTGAAGATGTTACAAATAATATCAAAACTATCCGCTCTATCCCGCTTAGTATAAATTATCAAAACACACTTGAAATACGCGGCGAAGTTTTAATAAAAAAGAGTGACTTTGACGCTTTAAATAAAGAGCGTGAAGAAAACAGTGAACCACTTTTTGCAAACCCTAGAAATGCAGCAGCAGGCAGTTTAAGACAGCTTGACCCTGCTGTTACCGCCTCAAGAAAACTTATTTTTTATCCATGGGGTATCGGACAAAACAGTCTTGAGTTTAACACTTTAAGCCAAAAAATGGAATTCATTTATTCGCTTGGTTTTTTAGAACCGCCATTGCGGCTTGTATGCAAAAATGTCGCAGACGTACATAATCTTTACAATACATTTATTAAAAAACGCGATGAAATTCCAATGATGATGGACGGAATGGTCGTCAAGACAAACGAAACAGCGCTTCAAGAAGAGTTGGGATATACTGCCAAATACCCGCGCTGGATGGTTGCGTTTAAATTCCCGCCTTTAGAAAAGAGTACGCAAGTGCTCAGTATCTCTTTGCAAGTAGGACGTACCGGCGTAGTAACGCCTGTGGCGAATTTAAAACCCATAGACATAGAAGGCGTTACAGTCGAGCGGGCAACACTGCACAATTTTGACGAAATAGACAGAAAAGATATAAGAGTAGGTGATTTTGTAACCATTATACGAAGCGGCGATGTGATACCAAAAATTATACAGGTGCAAAAAACCAAACGAGACGGCAGCGAACAGATACCAAAACGTCCCGTCAATTGTCCTGTATGCAACAGCGAACTTTTGGATGAAGGCGCACTTATAAAATGCCAAAATTTAAAATGTGACGCAAGAGCGCAGGCATCGCTTATATTTTTTGCTTCAAAACAGGCGTTAAATATAGAAGGACTTGGAAAAGAGATTGTCAAAGCACTCTACAAAGCCGAATTTATCAGAAATATCACAGATATTTTTTCACTTAAAACGGAGCAGCTTTTAACGCTTGACGGTTTCAAAGAGAAAAAAGCACAAAACATTTTAAAAGCTATCGCCAACACTAAAAAAAGTGAGCTTTGGCGCGTTATTAACGCGCTTGGTATAGAACATATAGGCGAAACGGCAAGCAAAAAGATAGCGCGCAATTTTGGACTTGACTTTATGAATGTGAACGAGGAAGAGATAGTTACGCTTGAAGGTTTCGGTGTACAAATGGTCAAATCATTTATGGAATTTGCCCGTGTAAACAAAGAGCTGATAGAAAAACTGCTGATTTTGATAGAACCTTTGGCAGATAAGCAAGAAATTGCGCCAAATCCTTTAAAAGGCAAAAGTATCGTTCTAACAGGAGCTCTTAATGTATCAAGAGACAGCGTAAAAGAGTTTTTGGAGAGTGTCGGTGCCAAAGTAAGCTCTTCTGTTTCATCCAAAACGGACATTGTTGTTTATGGTGAAGATGCGGGCAGCAAATACAATAAAGCATTGAGTTTAGGTATTCCTTTGATGAATGAACAAGAATTCAAGCAGTTTTTACAAGAGAGTGGTTTAAAAACGGATGTTTTCGCATAAATTAAATAAAAATGAGATAAACGCGCTGGCTCTGGGCGAGTTTGACGGCATTCACAGAGCGCATAGAAAACTTATAGAACAGCTTGGTGCGCACGGAGCGATGGTAGTCATAGATAAAAACAGAGCTGATATCACACCAAGACGAAGACGTGATGAATTTGTGCCGAATCCATGCTTTTATTACGATTTCTCGCATATTAAAAATTTAAGCAGTGAAGAATTCGTTGCACTTTTAAAAAAGGATTTTCCGAATGTCAATAAAATAGTCGTTGGTTACGACTTTCGTTTTGGCAAAGACAGGGCAGGCGGCGCAGATGAGTTGAATAAATTATTTAACGGCGAAGTCGTCATAGTATCGGAGTTTTGTTATGACGGCATTTCAGTGCACACAGCAAAAATCAGAGCTTTCCTGCAAGCATGCGAAATATTTCAAGCAAATAGACTGCTTGGACGTGAATATGCCCTTATAGGTTTTGTCCAAAAAGGACAAGGACTTGGCAGCAAAGAGTTATATCCGACAGTAAATTTAAGAGTCGATGAATATTTGATACCTGGATTTGGTGTTTATGCCGGCAGAACAAAGATAAAAGAGAATATATACAACAGTGTTATATTTATAGGAAAGCGTGTAAGCACTGATGGAAAATTTTCACTTGAAACACATATTTTGGACACAAAAATAGAAATAGAAGAGAACGAAAAATGCGAATTATTTTTTGTTGATTTTATCAGGCAAAATAGAAAATTTTTCAAGCTTGATGATTTAAAAGCACAGATAAACGAGGATATAAAAAACTCAAGAGAATCCTTAAAATCATGCAAAATATATCCAGACCAATTAACAAGAGTGATAAAATGAAAGATAGAGTATTCGCTCAACCCATCAATAAGCAGTTTGAATTTGACGAAACGGTGGCAAGCGTATTTGACGATATGTTAAACCGCTCTATTCCGTTTTATGCGGAAGTTTTAAATCTTGTATGCGAATTAAGCCTCAAATATGCAAATGAGAATTCAACAATAACAGACCTTGGCTGCTCTACGGCAAACACGCTGCTGTCTATAGCCAAATCGGCTAAATTTCCTCTGCACCTTAGAGGGATTGACAACTCTGAAGCCATGTGCGAGAGAGCGCGCCAAAAAATAAAAGCATACGGTGCAAATATAGAGCTTATAAACGGAGATATTATGAAGCAGGATTTTGGCGTAAACTCTGTTATTATCGCCAATTATACATTTCAATTTATCCGTCCGCCCAAAAGAGCGGAATTAGCCCGCAAGATATACAATAGCTTGGATAAATGCGGCATTTGTATATTTAGTGAAAAAATTATTTATGAAGACAAAGCTTTAAATAAAAAAATGATTGATTTGTATCTTGCATTTAAAAAACGACAAGGCTACAGTGACTTTGAGATAGCCCAAAAAAGAGAATCTCTTGAAAATGTCCTTGTGCCGTATACTGAAAATGAAAATACAGATATGATGAAAACGGCAGGTTTTAGCGAAGCTGTCAGCGTATTTAAATATGCCAATTTTGCAACATTTTTGGCGATAAAAACGTAAAAATTTTACACTTTTTATAAAATCTTTCTATTCTTTTTGTACAATATTTTTTATAAATTTTGCTTTTATTTTCCACACAATACGTTAAAAATTCCTTCACTGTAAGCAAAGTATAACAATCATCTGCTCATTCATCATCATGAGACATGAAGTATCACGACAATCTACCTCTCTTTGTCATTGCAAGTACTGCGTGGTAATCCAATAGTGTTCCG